>NZ_WKDB01000004.1:0-141864 GCF_021606215.1 Pseudomonas sp. PA-5-4B
GTACTCGATACTGGACAAGGCGTTGCTGAGCATCCCGCCTCAGGAAATGGATGAACTGATCAGCCAATGGCGCACCGATGTCATCATCGAAGACCATTGGCTACGCCATCGCCGCACGATTATCCAAGGATTCGGCCTGGCAGCGGTATTGCTGCTGATCACCCTGGGATGGGCGATTTACCTGCGCAGCCTGATACGCAAGCGTGCTCAGGCCGAACGCGCGTTAAGTGACCAGATGCGCTTTATGGGCGTGCTGATCGACGGTACGCCCCACCCGATCTACGTGCGTGATCGCCAGGGGCGGCTGATGGCCTGCAACAGTGCCTACCTGGACGTGTTTGGCTTCAAGCTTGAAGCGGTGATCGGCAAGACGGTGATCGAGACCGACACCGGCAACCCGCCGCAGGCCCAGTCATTCCATGAGGACTATCTGCGGTTGATGGAGCGGGGCGAACCGCAGATTCATGATCGGGTGCTCAGGTTGCCTGCGGGCAAGGTGTTGACCATTTACCACTGGATGCTGCCGTACCGTGATGGCGACGAAAATGTCGTGGGCATGATTGCCGGTTGGGTCGATGTGAGCGAGCGCCAGCGTCTGCTGGGCCAGTTGCAGGAAGCCAAGGAGGACGCTGACGCCGCCAACCGTGCCAAGACCACGTTCCTGGCGACCATGAGCCACGAAATTCGCACCCCCATGAACGCGGTGATCGGCATGATCGAGCTGGCGCTGGCCAACGCTGAACAAGGGCGCGCCGACCGTGACGCCCTGGAAGTCGCTTCGGTGGCCTCCCACGGCATGCTGGACCTGATCGGCGACATTTTGGATATTGCCCGAATTGAGTCCGGCCATTTGTCTTTGTCCCTTGAACCGGCCAACCTGCATGAGCTATTGAAGTCGGTGGCGCGGGTATTCGAAGGGTTGGCGCGCGCGAAAGGCCTGGCGCTGCAAGTAGAGCTTGATCCGCAGATGGATTGCGCGGTGTTGATCGACCCGTTGCGATTCAAGCAGGTGGTGTCCAACCTGCTGAGCAATGCCATCAAGTTTACCGACCACGGCCGGGTGCGCTTGGGCGGCCGCTGTGGGTTGGCATCGGACCCCGGCCAATTGAACCTCACCTTGTGGGTAGAAGACACCGGCATAGGCATCAGTGCCGAGGACCAGCAGCGGCTGTTCAACCCGTTTATCCAGGGCAGCAATACCGAGCAGTCGGCGCGCAGCGGCTCGGGCCTGGGGTTGGTGATCAGCCGCACGCTATGCGAAATGATGGCGGGGAAACTGCAGTTGAGCAGTACGCTGGGGCAGGGGACACGGGTGGACGTAGCACTCACGTTGGCCACCACAGCAGCAATAGCGGCCGAGGTTTCGGCTACGCCGGAACCTACCCGTCCCGTGCGTGTTTTGGACATTCTGGTGGTGGATGACTACCCGGCCAATCGCCTGCTGCTGGCCCGGCAGCTGAGCTTTCTGGGGCATCGCATCAGCACCGCCGAAGATGGCGTCCAGGGCTTGGAACGCTGGCAAACCCAGCGGCCGGATGTGGTAATCACCGATTGCAACATGCCCCTCAAGGATGGCTATGCCTTGGCGCGTGAAATCCGTGCGCAAGAGCGTGAGCATGGCTTGCCCGCCTGCCTGCTGCTGGGGTTTACCGCCAATGCCCAGCCGGAAGAAACCGAGCGCTGCCGGCAGGCGGGCATGGATGGTTGCCTGTTCAAGCCTGCCGGGCTTGAGGACTTGCGCTCTGCGCTGAGCGTCTATGCGCTCGGCCCTGAGTCACCCGACGCTGGTCCAGGGTTTGATTTAAAGGCTTTGAAGGTCGTCACGGGAGACGATCACGCCGCGCTCAATGAGCTTTTGAGCGCCTTGCTCGACAGTTTGGAGGCAGACCGCGCGATGCTGGCGTTGCTGGCGCGTCAGCATAGTTTTAGTGGGCTGCATGACCTCGCACACCGCGTCAAAGGTGGGGCGCGAATGGTCAAGGCCGAGCCATTGATAGCCAGTTGCGAAATGCTGGAGGCGGTGTGTGAGCGACAGGAGCGCAGCACATTAGGCGCGGCTGTTGCAACAATTGACACGGCAATTGCTGATTTGCACCAGCGCATGGGTGACTATTGCAAGCAGGCCTGACTGCAGTTGAGGGGCATTCGGTGAATTTGGGAGAACTCCTACATGAAGGGGGAACATGCCTGATTTTGTCTTCGGTATATGTCTGGAGAATGGGGCACGCTCACTGACGAGCGCTGCCAGCCCAGGGGTTCGCCATGCCGAACAAAGCACTGACCATCCTGATTGCCGATGAACAACACCTGCAACGACTGTACATAGAAAAAATGCTCAATCAGTTGGGTTACCACCGCATTGTGCCGGTGCAAACCTACCAGGAAGTCCAGATACTCACCGCGATCCCTGCCGAGCCCTTCGACGTATTGATCATTAATGCGGGGCTGGCGCTGCAGGCTTGCGGGCCGCAGCCTCAGGTGCGGCATGTGCTGCTCTATGACCATCAGGAACTGGGCGAACCGGCTGATACTCAGCCTGCGGTGCTGGTGCGGTTGCCGGGTGTGCCGGACAGCGTCAACCTCGAACACTTCATGGACATCATCGACCCACCCGCAGCCACGGCGGGCCTGCGGGTGTTGCCATGGCTGCGGGAATTATCGCGCAAACCGCTGGCCGGGGTTTAGTCCCACTTCGGCGCAATGCCTTTGGGGCTGGTTAAACGGTGGCCACGCTCCAGGGTTGCAATCTGCGCCATGTCGGCAGCGCTCAAGGTCAGGTGCAGGGCCTCGAGATTGCTTTGCAGGTTGACGCGTTTGGTCGACGACGGGATCACCGCGTAACCCAATTGCATGGCCCAGGCCAGCGTGACCTGCGCCGGTGTGGCTTGATGGCGCTCGGCGATCTGCTGGATCACCGGGTCTTTGAGCACTTCGCCATAGGCCAGGGTCATGTACGAGGTGATCTGGATACCCTGGGCGGTGGCAAAATCCACAACCTTCTGGTTTTGCAGGTAGGGGTGCAACTCGATCTGGTTGGTGGCGATGTTCTCGGCACCCACCGCAGCGATTGCCTGCTTCATCAAGTCAATGGTGAAGTTGGAAATGCCGATCTGGCGTGTCAGTCCCAAGCGCTTGGCTTCCAGCAACTGGCCCATGAATTCGGCGACCGGCACCTGGTCTTCCGGCGATGGCCAGTGGATCAGCGTCAGGTCGAGATAATCGGTTTTGAGTTTGCGCAGGCTTTCGCGCAGGCTCGCAATCAACTGGCCTTCGGCGAAATTGGCGATCCAGATCTTGCTGGTGATAAACAGCTCATCACGCGCTACGCCGCTGTCGGCAATGGCTTGGCCGACATCGGCTTCGTTCTCGTAGATCTGCGCAGTGTCGATGACGCGGTAGCCCAGTTCCAGGCCGGTGCTCACCGAGTCGATCACCACCTGGCCTTGCAGGCGGAAGGTGCCGAGGCCGAAGGCGGGGACGTTTGGGGTTGGGGTAGACATCAGTAACTCCAGAAGGGGTGTGAACAATGGAGTCGAGTATCCGCCCGTCGTTCACTCGGAAAAACCGCCCATTGCGAAAAGGACTCTTAACCACAAGTCACGAATGCCCGCGGCCTTGTCAGGGTGAGCAGGCTGTGCCCAGCACGCTGATTCACAACAGCACGGGTTCGCATGACCGCTGGTCAACTTTGTCACCCGATGCTTACCGGCTTCACTTGCCAGCCATGGGTGTGGCGCGGTATTCCAGAATGCTTTATGCCAGCCTTGGAAAGACCATGACCCAACACCTCACCGAATACTCCGACGCCAGCCCTGAAGTGCGTGCGGTTTACGACGACATCATGCAAACACGCAAGGTCGACCAGGTGAACAACTTCTGGAAATGCCTGGCCGCCCACCCGCCGACGTTGCGCCGCACCTGGGAAAGCCTCAAGGAAATCATGGCACCGGGAGCTCTCGACCCGCTGACCAAGGAGTTGCTGTATGTGGCGGTCAGCGTGACCAACAATTGCCCGTATTGCATCGCCTCCCACACCGCCGCCGCACGCAAGGCCGGCATGACAGACGAGATGTTTGGCGAATTGCAGGCCGTGGTCGGCATGGCCAACGAGACCAACCGCCTGGCTACCGGCTACCGTGTACCAGTGGACGATATGTTCAAGTGGCCGTGATACCCAGCTTCATGCGCAGATGCGCGAGGCTTCTGCCGGGCGCGCAGGGCGGTGGTGATAGAACTGCCCCTGCTGCGCCTTTCGGCTTCTGCGGGACTGGGAACGGATCCATGTGGTGAAGTCAAAACGAGTGGCCGACACGACGTTTTCCTGAACCAGCAGGATCGGCCTGGGGCGGTTTATAGGGGCGTGGTGAGTGTGGAGCGTGACCTCCAATGTGTCCTTGTCCCGGTACCCGCTGAGTATGGGCACCAGGCTGAACCCCTGACCAATGCCTTCGGACTCCGTGGGGGTGCCTGCGAATACTACAATCCCGACATAGACCTTCCTGTCGCTCAAACTGAACATGCACGGCACACACTTGACGATGGACTCTCTCAATAAAAGCTTGAATGGCGTGCCCTCAAGAATACCCAGCGAAAGCACGTGGTAGAGCTGCGTGTCGGTTTCCAGCTTCAGCATTTTCTTCTTCGCGCGTACATATAGCCTTGCCCAGAAAAAAGGAATCGCCAGAGTGGTCATGCCCGCCTGCAACATGAAAACCCATAGCGTGCAGTTTTTCTCATTGGCAATGTCGAGTTGTACCAATAGCGTACCCAGTTTTTGGCTGTAGTCCGCCGCAACTTCATGCCCGGCGATAAAGGCTGCTTGTTTTGATAACGTCAGCAGGGCAGCACTCAAAAACGTGGCAACGATTAGGCAGAGCATTCCGAGCCTTGCTACCTGCAGGTAAAGCAACTGTCCCTGGAATCGGTGCAATCGCAAGTAGAAAAACGGGTGCCTGAGGCAGACCAGATAGCCACTGACCAGTAACGGCACAATGATCAGCAGGCCCATGAGTCGTCTGACTCCATTTTTTGCACTTGGCGCAGAGCGTCCCTGTAACCCTCTGACGCGATAACCTCATCGATGTCCAGGCCGATGCCTCCACGTACGACCTTCCAGGTTTTACGGGATTTGACATCCCTTACTCGATCCCAATCATCCTGAGTCGGTTTCCCAAACAACAAATGCAATAAAGACATGGCGACAACCTCGAAAAGAAGTAGCCATTTTTATAGCAAGCGACTGGGTGCCTCACCACTGATGGCAAGCCGCGCCACTGTCGCCAGTTCCCGTAGGAAACGTCTGCATTTGCTACAGCGGCCTAAAATGTCGGGGGTGTAATCACCCAGATCACCACTGTATCCACCTTGCCCGGGTTGCCATACCGGTGCGGCTCGCTGCTGGCAAAGCTGAAACTGTCGCCTTCAGCCAACAGAAAATGCCGCTCACCGACCCACAGCTCAAAGGTGCCGCTCAACACATAGCCCGCTTCTTCGCCTTCATGGCTGTAGCTTTGCTGGCTGTAGGTGCCGGGTGGGAAGCATGAGTGCAGGATCTCCAGTTGGTGGTTGGGCAATGGCGTCAGCAGTTGGTCGACGATGCCATCTTCATAACGGATGCTTTGACGATTGTTTTTACGTACCACATAGCCTTCATCCGCTGGGGCAGGGGCGGCCTCGCTGGCAAAAAACCACTGGATAGTCACGCCCAGGCTGCGGGCGATATTGAACAGCGCCGGGATCGATGGGTACGCCAGGTTGCGCTCCAACTGGCTGAGATAGCCGGCGGTCAGTTCACTCAGTTGCGCCAGTTCGGTCAGCGTCAGGCCGCGTGCCTTGCGCAGGCCGCGAATGCGCGTACCGAGAAACAGTGGCTGCGGTTCGTCGTTCAGAGTTTCCACGCTACCTTGAGTCCTTCGTAGATCGCCTCTTCGGCGGTGCGCGGCGCCAGGCAGTCGCCGATGCGTTCAAACGGCACCAGCCCGGCAAGCGCCGTGCCCAGAGTGTCCACTGGCTGATGGCCCTGGCACAACACCAGGCTGTCGACGTTCTCCATCAGCATCGGTTCGCCGCTGGCGCTGTGTTGCAAGTAAACCGTGCTGTCGTCGCAGCCGTAGAGGCGGGCATAAGGGATGATGGGGATGCCCAGGCGGTGCAGCTCGCCCGCCAGTTGGTCGCGTACATAGAGCGGCAGGTTTTCCCCGCAATGCGTGCCATTGACCGCCAGTTGCACCTGATGGCCGGCGCGCACCAGACGCTCGGCGATACCGGGGCCGATCCAGTCGCAGCGCCAGTCGACCACCACCACCGAACGGCCCAAGGTGACCTGATCGCGTAACACCTGCCAGGCATCGACTACTTGCAGCTCGCCGCCTCGCTCGAATGCCGGCCAATAGGGTTCGGCGCCGGTGGCGATGATGACGTGATCAGGTCGCTGTTGTTCCACCAGGGCGCGGTCGACGCGGGTATTGCGCAGCACACGCACGCCTGCCAGCGTCATCTCTCGTTGCAGGTTGGTACTGGCGCCGCCGAATTCGCTGCGCCGTGGCAGCAACTGCGCCAACAGCACTTGCCCGCCCAATTGCCCGCTGGCTTCAAACAAGGTCACGTCGTGGCCGCGTTGCGCGGCCACAGCGGCAGCTTTCATGCCGGCCGGGCCACCGCCGACCACCATGATGCGGCGGCGTTTCAACGTCGGTTGCAGGTTACCGTAGTGCAGCTCGCGCCCCGTCTCGGGGTGCTGGATGCAGGAGATTGGCAAGCCCTTGTGAAAGTGCCCGATACAGGCCTGATTGCAGGCGATGCACGCGCGGACATCCTCGGCGCGGCCGTCGAGGGTTTTGGCCGGCATCAGCGGGTCGCAGATCAGTGCGCGGGTCATGCCGCACACATCGGCCTGGCCGCGCGCCAGGATCAGCTCGGCCTCCTGCGGCTGGTTGATCCGCCCGGTGACAAACAGGGGTATCGACAGGCTGGCTTTGAACGTCGCGGCCGCATCGGTCAGGTACGCGGCGGCGATGGCCATGGGCGGCACGATATGCACTGCGCCGCCCGTGGACGCCGAGGTGCCGGCGACGATATGCACATAATCCAGCTGCGTTTGCAGGTGTTGCACGGCCTCCAGGGATTCGCTTTCGGTAAGGCCTTCGCTGTCGCGCTCATCGGCAGAAATGCGCAGGCCGATGATGAACTGCGGGTCGGTCGCGGCGCGCACGGCCGCAATAATTTCCCGCAGGAATCTCAGGCGCTGTTCAAGCACGCCGTTGTAGTCATCGGTGCGCCGGTTAACCCGTGGGTTGAGAAACTGCGCGGGCAGGTAGCCGTGGCTGGCGACCACTTCCACGCCATCAATGCCCGCCTGATGCAAGCGCTTGGCCGCTGCTGCGTAGCCGCTGACGATCTCATCGATCATCGCCTGGTCGAGCGCCCGTGGCATCACCCGAAACCGCTCATTAGGCACTCCCGACGCCGAGTACGCCACCGCCAGCAACCCGTCTGCCGACTCCATGATCTCGCGGCCCGGGTGGAATATTTGCGACAGCACCACGGTGCCCTGAGCGTGGCAAATATCGGCTAACTCACGATAGCCGTCGATGCATGCGTCGTCGGTGGCCATCAGCACATGGGAGGTGTACCGCGCACTGTCATGCACGCCCGCCACCTGCAACACAATCAGCCCCACACCGCCTTCGGCGCGCGCACGGTGATAGGCGATCAATTGCGCATTGACCCGGTTATCCGTCGGCATCGAGGTGTCATGCCCGCTGGACATGATGCGGTTCTTCAGACGTTTGCCGCGCAGTACCAAGGGTTCGAACAGATGCGGGAAGGCAGCGTGCGACATGGTGCGGATACTCCAGGCGCTGTTATTGTTATTTTTCTAGTAAGAGGCGAGCGCCAGTAAAAAATCAACTTGTTTTTTTACTGACGGCTGGCTTAGCGTCGCCTTTACCAACCCCGTGCCTGGAGAATAAAAATGACTCACTCCACCGAGCAGCAACTGCGCGAAGAGCTCGCGGCCTGCTATCGATTGATCGCGCACTACCGCATGAGCGACCTGATCTTCACGCATATTTCGGTGCGTATTCCCGGGCCGGAACATCACTTTCTGATCAATCCTTATGGGCTGATGTTCGATGAAATCACCGCCTCCAACCTGGTCAAGATCGGCCTGGACGGGCAGGCGGTCGAACCTTCTGCTTATGCCGTCAACCCGGCTGGTTTTGTCATTCACAGCGCCATTCATGGCGCTCGCGAAGACGCCCAGTGCGTGCTGCATACCCACACCCGTGCCGGCTGTGCGGTGGCGGCGCTGGAGTGCGGTTTGTTGCCGGTCAATCAGATCTCGATGGAGTTCTACGGCAAGGTTGCCTACCACGACTATGAAGGCGTCGCCCTGGACATGCACGAGCAACGCCGGCTGGTGCAGGACCTTGGCGACAAGCCGGTGCTGATGCTGCGCAACCATGGTTTGTTGACGGTGGGCGCGACGGTTGGTGAGGCGTTTCTGCGCATGTATTACCTGGACAAGGCCTGCGATATCCAGATCGCCGCGCAGGCCTGCGGCAAGCTGATCCTGCCGCCGGCTGAGGTTTGCGCTTACACCGAGCAGCAATTCAATAATCCCAACCGATCGCTGGAGGAGGGCGAGCTGACCGATGTGAATGCCATGCAGCTGGCATGGGCGGCGTTGCTGCGGATGCTGGATCGGGTGTCGCCCGGTTACCGCGACTGAGGTAGAGTCGTGCAGCCGACTCAACCGAAGGACACCGCCCCATGACTCAGGAATCGCGTTTCTCCCGCATGGAGCCGCAATTGCGCAAGGCCAACCTGGTTCAGGCGACGCTGACGTGCCTCAAGCGCGATGGCTTCCAGGGCGCTTCGATCCGCAAGATCAGCGCTGAGGCCGGGGTGTCGGTAGGGCTGATCAGCCATCACTATTCGGGCAAGGATGAGTTGGTGGCCGAGGCCTATCGCACTATCACCGCCCAAGTCATGAGCCTGTTGCGCGAGACCATGGCCAAGGCGCCGCCGCAGCCGCGTGAGCGTTTATCGGCGCTGTTCCGTGGCTCCTTTTCAGCTGAACTGCTCGACCCACAGCTGCTGGACGCCTGGCTGGTGTTCTGGGGCGCGGTCAAGACCGTGCCGGCGATCAACCAGGCCCACGAGCATTCCTATGGCGAGTACCGCACCATCATGCGTTCGGCGTTGGCGGACATGGCCAAAGAGGAAGGCTGGGAGCAATTCGACGCTGATTTGGCCGCCATCGGCTTGAGCGCGTTGCTCGATGGCTTGTGGCTGGAGTCGGGGCTCAACCCCGGCACGTTCACGCCGCAGCAGGGCATCCAGATCTGCGAAGCCTGGGTGGACGGCCTGCAAGGCGGCGGTCGCGCGCGCTACCAGCTCAAAGCCTGAACCTTCCCTGCAGCGCCTGAACGCTCTATTCGGGCGTTTTTTTTCGCCCTGAAAATATTTGCAGTTTGCCGATTGCCTCCTTGCTGAACACTCGTTTAGTATCTCGCCATGTCGCACCCCTCACGCCAATTAAAATAATTCGAGGAAGCCATGACTACCGATTCGCCCGTGCTCACTCAGGTGCAAGCTGGCGTTGCCTGGATCACGCTCAACCGTGGCCCGCAGCGCAATGCACTCGACATCCCGACCCTCAACTACCTGCATGCGGTGCTCGACGCGTTCAACACCGACCCCAGCGTGCGGGTGGTGGTGCTCACCGGCAGCGGCCGTAGTTTCTGCGCCGGTGCCGACCTGGCTGAGTGGGCCGACGCCGAGTCCCGTGGCGCCCTGGAAACCTACGGCTGGACCGAAACCGCTCACGCCCTGATGACCCGTCTGCATACCCTCGACAAACCTACGATTGCTGCGATCAACGGCACCGCCGTCGGCGCGGGCATGGACCTGACCCTGTGCTGCGACCTGCGCATCGCCGCCCAGTCGGCGCGGTTCAAGGCCGGCTACACCAGCATGGCGTATTCGCCGGACGCTGGCGCCAGTTGGCACTTGCCGCGCTTGATCGGCAGCGAGCAGGCCAAGCGCCTGCTGTTCCTCGATGAGCTGTGGAGCGCCGAGCGTGCACTGGCCGCCGGGCTGGTGGGCGAAGTGGTCGCCGATGAGCAGCTGCATGCCCACGCAAGCGAGCTGGCCACGCGCCTGGCCAACGGGCCGACCTTCGCTTTCGCCCAGACCAAAACCCTGATCCGCGAAGGCGCCGGGCGCAGCCTGCCTGAACAGCTTGAGGCCGAACTGGCCGCCGGGCTGCTGTGCGGGCGCAGCGACGACGGCGCTGAAGCGCTGCGTGCCTCGATGGAAAAACGCCTGCCGGTTTTCTCCGGTCACTAAGCCCACACAGGAAGCACACACAGGTAGCGCCATGAATTTCCAACTCAGCCAAGAACAAGACATGTTGGTGGACGCGGTACGCAGCTTTGTTGCCAGGGAATTGCTGCCCCATGAGGACGCGGTGGACCGTGCCGACGCGGTTTCGCCCGAGCTGGCCGCGCAGATTCGCGACAAGGCTGTCGCTGCCGGTTTTTATGCCTTCAACATGCCCGAAGAGGTGGGCGGTGGTGGCCTGGATTACCTGTCCCAGGCGTTGATCGAACGCGAGTTGTCCAAAGTCTCGTGGGCGCTGCATGTGTTTGTCGCGCGCCCGTCCAAGATTCTCATGGCCTGCACCGGCGCGCAGGTCGAGGACTACCTGTTGCCGTGCGTGCAAGGCAAGAAAATTGACTGTTTCGCGCTGACCGAACCCGGCGCCGGCTCCGACGCCAATGCGATCAAGACCCGCGCCGTGCGCAGCGGCGATGACTTCATGATCAACGGCAGCAAGCACTTCATCAGCCACGCCGGCCATGCCGATTTTGCCATCGTGTTTGCCGTCACCGACACCTACGAACACAACGGCCGCCAGCGCAATGCGGTGACTGCATTCCTGGTCGATCGCGGCACGCCCGGCATGACCATCCGCCGTGGCCCCAAGTGTGTGAGCAACCGCGGTTATCACACCTATGAAATGTTCTTCGACGACTGCCGCGTGCCAGCCTCCAAAGTGCTGGGCGAAGTCGGCAAGGGGTGGGAGGTCGCCAACGCCTGGCTCACCGCTGGCCGGGTGATGGTCGCTGCCAACTGCGTCGGCCAGGCCCAGCGTGCGCTGGAGGTGTCGCTGCAATGGGCGGCGGACCGCAAGCAGTTCGGCCAGCCCATCGGCACCTACCAGGGCGTGAGTTTCAAGCTGGCCGACATGGCCACGCAGATTCGCGCCGCCGAGCTTCTGACCCTGCACACCGCCTGGAAGATGGACCAGGGCAGCATGACTGACGGTGAGGCCGGCATGGCCAAGCTGTTTGCCAGTGAAACCCTGGGCAAGGTAGCCGATGAAGCCGTGCAGATCTTTGGCGGCATGGGCTTGATGGATGAAGGGCCGGTGGAGCGCATCTGGCGTAACGCGCGGATCGAACGGATCTGGGAAGGCACGTCGGAAATCCAGCGGCACATTATTGCCCGTGAACTGTTGCGGCCGTTGTTGCGCTGATCGGCGCGGAGAACGCTTATGTCCCAGGCTATTCGCGACAACCTCAAGCGCCTGCTGGCGCCCCGGCACCTGGCTTTTGTCGGCGGGCGCAGCATGGCCCGCGCCCTCAAGCGCTGCGCCGACGGCGGTTTTACCGGGCCGATGTGGCTGGTCAACCCGCAGCATGACAGCCTCGACGGCATCCCGTGTGTGCGTCGGGTTGCCGATTTGCCTTACGGCCCGGATGCGGTGTTTATCGCGACTAACCGTGAGCTGACCTTGGCCTGTGTGGCCGAACTCGCCGCCATCGGCACCGGCGGCGCCATTTGCTACGCCTCCGGGTTTGCCGAAACGGGCGTCAGTGGTGCGGCCTTGCAACAGCAGCTTGTTTCAGCGGCGGGCGACATGGCCTTGCTCGGCCCCAACTGCTACGGCTTGTTGGACTATTTGCACAGCGCCGCGCTGTGGCCGGTGGCCCACGGCGGCAAGGCGGTAGAGAAGGGCGTGGCGGTGCTCACCCAGAGCGGCAACTTTGCCTACAACCTGTCGATGAGCGACCGCTCGCTGCCCATTGCTTATATGGCGTCGGTGGGCAACCAGGCGCAGTTGGGGGTTGCCGAGTTGATGGACGTGCTGCTCGATGAGCCGCGCGTGACCGCCATCGGCCTGCACCTGGAAGGCTTGAAGAATGTGCCGGGGTTTGCCCGCGCGGCGCACAAGGCGCTGGAAAAAGGCATCCCGATTATCGCGCTGAAAACCGGCGTGTCGCAGATCGGCGCCGAGTTGGCCCTGAGTCACACCAGTTCGCTGTCTGGTTCCGATGCGCTGTACGACAGCCTGTTTGCGCGCCTTGGCGTGATCCGCGTGAGTGGGCCGGTGAGTTTTGTCGAAACCTTGAAAGCGGCGGCCTGCGGCAATCTACCTGGCGGCAATTGCCTGATCGCACTGGCCTGTTCCGGTGGCGACGCGGGGCTGATTGCCGACTACGCCGAGCGCAACCAACTGGCCTTGCCGAAGCTCGACGCAGGCCAGCGCGCGGAACTGGCGCAGGTGCTGCCCAGCTATGCCAACCTGGTCAACCCATTGGACTTCACCACCGCCATCTGGGGCGACCGCGAGGCGCTCGAACGCATGCTCGAAACGGCCCTGCGCACCGATGCCGATGCGGCGATGCTGGTGCTGGATTACCCGGCCGAATTCACTGGCGAGCGCAAGGAATGCGACCTGTTGCTGGCGCTGTTTTGCGCTGCGCTCAGTCGTCATGGCAAAACCGGATTCGTCACCTCGGCCTTTCCCGAATTACTGCCGGCCCATGCCCGCGAACGCCTGCATGCCCACGGCATTGCCGCGCTGCAAGGGGTGGAAGATGCACTGGCTGCCTGGGGGCGGATTGCCGACTATCAAAACCATCGCCGTGTGTTGTTGGAACGCGGCGAGTCGATCCTTGCACCGCTGTGCCCTCAGCCTCTTGCGGGCCAAGGCCTGGCGCTGGATGAATGGGCGTCCAAACAAGCCTTGCGCGCCTTTGGCTTGAGCACGCCAGCGGCGGTGCTGAGCACGCCAGGGCGCGCCATCGCAGACGCCAAACTCTTGGGCTATCCGTTGGTGCTCAAGGCCGTCAGCACCGACCTGCCGCACAAAACCGAAGCCGGTGCAGTGGCGCTCAACCTGAAAGACGGTGTCGCACTGACCGCCGCGCTGGAGCAGATGCGCGAGCAAATCGGCGCTTATGCGCCGGGCATTGTCTTTGATCAATTGCTGTTGGAAAGCATGGCTACAAAGCCCTTGGCCGAGTTGATCGTGGGCATCAAACGTGAAAATGACTTTGGCCTGGCCCTGGTGATTGGCGCCGGTGGCATCCTCGTGGAGTTGCTCAAAGACAGCCGCAGCCTGCTGCTGCCGACCACCGATGAGGCGATTCGCAACGCCGTGCTCAGCCTGCGCAGCGCGGCCTTGCTGCAAGGTTTTCGCGGGCGTGAAGTGGCGGATATGGATGCGTTGGTGGCGGCCATTCGCGCGGTGGCCGATTACGCCTGCGCCAACGCCGGGCAGTTGCTGGAACTGGATGTGAACCCATTGTTGGTCAATGCCCACGGCACGCTGGCGGTGGATGCGTTGATTCGCCTAGGAGATGAACATGCAAGATAAGACCCTGACCGGCGGCCAGGCCCTGGTGCGGTTGCTGGCTAATTATGGCGTCGACACCGTGTTCGGCATTCCCGGCGTGCACACCCTGGAACTGTATCGAGGCTTGCCCGGCAGCGGCATTCGCCACGTGCTGACACGCCACGAGCAGGGCGCCGGTTTTATGGCCGACGGCTATGCGCGGGTCAGCGGCAAACCGGGCGTGTGCTTTGTGATCACCGGGCCTGGCGTGACCAACGCCGCCACCGCCATCGGCCAGGCCTACGCCGACTCGATTCCGATGTTGGTGATCTCCAGCGTCAACCACACCGCCAGCCTCGGCAAAGGCTGGGGCAGCCTGCACGAAACCCAGGACCAGCGCGCCATCACCGCGCCGATCACCGCGTTTTCGGCGCTGGCCTTGAGTGCCGAGGATTTGCCCGAATTGATCGCCCGCGCCTATGCGGTGTTCGACAGCGAGCGGCCACGGCCGGTGCATATTTCGGTGCCGCTGGATGTGCTGGCAGCGCCGATCAAACGCGACTGGAGCCATGAAGTCGTGCGGCGCCCGGGACGCGGCCTGCCATCGGCCGAGGCGCTGGAGCTGGCCGTAGCCAAGCTCGCGGCGGCCAAGCAACCCATGATCATTGCCGGTGGCGGCGCGCTGGCGGCGGGTGATGCGTTGCAGCGCTTGAGCACGTTGTTGGCGGCGCCGTTTTTCAGCAGTGTGGCCGGCAAGGGTTTACTGCCGGTCAATGACCCGCTGAATGCCGGTGCCACCCTGTGCGTGGAACCCGGCTGGCAACTGATCAGCCAGGCGGATGTGGTGCTGGCCGTCGGCACGGAAATGGCCGACACCGATTACTGGCGCGAGCGCTTGCCCATCACCGGCGAACTGCTGCGCATCGATATCGACCCGCGCAAGTTCAACGATTTCTACCCTTGCGCCGTGGCGCTCAAAGGCGATGCCCAACAGACCTTGCTGGCCTTGCTCGAACGTCTGCCGCCTGCGCCGCGTAACGCCGATGCGGCAAGCCAAAAGGTCGCGACATTGCTTGAGGCGGTCGAGCGGGGGCACCGCTCTTTGCAGACCATTCACCAAGGCATTCTTGAGCGTATCGAGGCCGAGCTGCCCGCCAACGCATTTATCAGCAGCGACATGACCCAGTTGGCCTACACCGGCAACTACGCCTACCGCAGCCGCGCCCCGCGCAGTTGGCTGCACCCTACCGGCTACGGCACCTTGGGCTATGGCTTGCCTGCCGGCATTGGCGCCAAGTTCGGCGCGCCGCTGCGTCCGGGCCTGGTGTTGGTGGGCGATGGTGGCTTCCTCTACACCGCCCAGGAACTGGCGACCGCGGTCGAGGAACTGCACAGCCCGTTGGTGGTGCTGCTATGGAACAACGACGCCCTCGGCCAGATCCGCGACGACATGCTCAGCCTGGACATCGAGCCCATCGGCGTGCTGCCACGCAACCCGGACTTTGCGCTGTTCGCCCAGGCGTTCGGCTGCACCGTGAACCAACCCAAAAACCTGGATGAGTTGCAGACGGACTTGCGCAACGGTTTCAAACGCAATGGCGTGACCTTGATCGAGCTCAAACATGCCTGTGCCTGTTGACCTTTAGAGGAGCAAGACCATGAGCGAAAACAACAACAAAATGACTCAAGCGATGCACCGAAGGGACTTTCTCAAACACAGCGCCGTGGCGGGTGCGGTGGCGGCAGCGTTTTCCATGGGCCTGCCGTTGCACGCGTTTGCCGAAGAGGCGACACCCAAAGCCGGCGGCGTGCTGCGCCTGGGCCTGGCCGGCGGCAGCACCACCGATTCGCGCGACCCCGGCTCCTGGGTCGACACCTTCACGTTCGTCGGCTTCTCGGCGGTGTACAACACGCTGACTGAAATTGCCGTCGACGGCAGCGCGATCCCCGAATTGGCCGAGCGTTTTGAGTTCACCCCGGATGCGCGGGTGTGGACCTTTCACTTGCGTCAGGGCGTGACCTTCCACAACGGCAAAAGCCTCAGCGCCGACGATGTGGTTGCGTCGATCAATCACCACCTGAGCAAAGACTCCACGTCGGCGGCCAAAACCGTACTGGGTGACGTCGCCAGTGTCAGCGCCAAGGGCAATGATACGGTGGTGTTCGAGCTGCATTCCGGCAATGCCGACTTTGCTTATGTAGTTGCCGATTACCACCTGGTGATCATGCCCGCCAAGGACGGCGGCGCCGATTGGCAGGCCGGCGTGGGGACCAGCGGTTACCGCCTGAAAAGCTTTGACCCCGGCGTGCGCATGGACCTGGAACGCAACCCCGATTACTGGAAGCCCGGCCGCGCGCACTTCGCCAGCGCAGAACTGCTGGCCATCGCCGACGGCGCGGCGCGGGTCAATGCACTGGTGACCGGGCAAGTGGATGTGATCAACAAGGTCGACCTGAAAACCGTGGCCTTGCTCAAGCGCAATCCAAATCTTGTGATCGAGGAAACCAAGGGCGCCCAGCACTACACCTTCCCGATGCTGTGCGACAGCAACGAGTTCAAGAACAACGACATCCGCCTGGCGATGAAGCACGCGATCAACCGCGAAACCTTGCTGGCCTCAGTGCTGCATGGCTATGGCCTGGTTGGCAACGACCACCCGATCCAGCCCGGCAGCCGCTTTATCAACGCGGCGCTGGAGCAACGCACTTACGACCCGGACAAGTCACGCTTTTACCTGCGCAAAGCCGGTGTGGAGTCGCTCAAGGTACGGCTGCAAGCCTCCGACGCCGCCTACACCGGCGCGGTGGACGCCTCGGTGCTGTTCAAGGAGCAGGCGCGCCAGGCCGGTATCGACATTGACGTGGTGCGCGAACCCGCTGACGGGTTCTTCTCCAATGTGTGGATGAAGCAGCCATTCACCACCTCGTTCTGGTACAGCAGCCTGACCGCCGACCGCATGTTCAGTATCGGCTATGCCAAAGGTGCAGCCTGGAACGAAACCCACTGGGACAACCCACGCTTCAACCAACTGCTCACCGCCGCCCGTGGCGAGATGAACGCGCCGCTGCGCCAAGAGATGTACAACGAAATGCAGGCCCTGTGCCGCGATGACGGCGGCGCGATTGTGCCGCTGTTCGCCAGCTCCGTGGCGGCGCGCTCGAACCGCGTGAGTCATGGGCCGCTGACGGCGCCCTACGGCGAACTGGATGGGTTGCGGTTGATTGAGCGGTGGTGGCAGGCATAGAAACCCTCCAAACAATGAAGATTCAATGTGGGAGCTGGCTTGCCTGCAATGGCGGTGTGTCAGGCTAAAAATCTATCGCTGATGTACCGCTATCGCAGGCAAGCCAGCTCCCACACTGGATTTGTGGTGGCTTAGGAGTCAACACACACATGAATAGTCTGTTGAAACTGGTCTTCCAGAGATTGGCCCTCGGCCTACTGTCGTTGTTCGCCGTCTCGGTGATCATCTTCCTCGCCGTCGGCCTGCTGCCCGGCGATATCGCCCAGGCCATGCTCGGCCAGTCGGCCACGCCGGAAACCATCGCCGCTTTCCGCGCGCAGTTGGGCCTGGATCTGCCGCCGCTGACGCGCTTTGCGCACTGGCTGTTGCGGCTGTTACAGGGTGATCTGGGTGCGTCGCTGGCCAACCAGCGGCCCATCGCCGAGTTGATCGGTGCGCGGCTGGGTAACACCTTGAACCTGGCCGCCCTGGCGGCATTGGTGTCGGTGCCTACCGCGCTGGTACTGGGCATGCTTGCGGCGCTGTACCGCAACAGCTGGTTCGATCGCCTGCTCAACACCACGGCGTTGAGCGCAGTGTCGTTCCCGGAGTTCTTTGTCGCGTACCTGCTGATCCTGGTGTTCTCGGTGAAGCTGGGCTGGTTTCCCAGCCTGTCCAACCTGGCGCCGGATGCCACGTTCGGCATGCTCCTGGAGCGCTCGGTGCTGCCGGTTGCCACCCTGAGTCTGGTGGTGATCGCGCAAATGATGCGCATGACCCGCGCCTCCTTGATCAACCTGTTGGCCAGCCCGTATATCGAGATGGCCCGGCTCAAGGGCATCAGCCAATCGCGGATTATCTGGAAGCACGCGTTGCCCAATGCACTGGCGCCGATCGTCAACGTGGTGGCGCTGAACCTGGCGTACCTGGTGGTGGGTGTGGTGGTGGTCGAGGTGGTGTTTGTCTATCCAGGGCTCGGCCAGTTGCTGGTGGACTCGGTGTCCAAGCGTGACATCCCGGTGGTGCAGGCGTGCAGCCTGATTTTTGCCGCCACCTACATCCTGCTCAATACCGGGGCGGATGTGCTGTCCATCGCCAGCAACCCACGCCTGATGCATCCCAAGGGGTAAGCCATGAGCCTGTTGAGCCAAGTGGCCCGGGCGCCGTTGAGCGCCAAGTTCGGCCTGCTGATTATTCTGTTATACGTCGCGCTGGCGCTGTTGGCGCCGCTGCTGGCGCCCTATGGCGAAACCCAGGTGGTGGGTGAAGGCTTCGCGCCGTGGAGCGTCCAGTTTTTGCTGGGCACCGATAACCTGGGGCGCGACATGTTCAGCCGCCTGATGTACGGCGCGCGCAATACCTTGGGCATTGCCTTCCTGACGACGACGCTGGCGTTTCTGCTCGGTGGTTTGAGCGGTTTGGTCGCGGCGATCAAGGGCGGCTGGGTCGACCAGGGGTTGTCGCGGGTGGTGGATATCCTCATGGCGATCCCGCAGCTGATTTTTGCCTTGTTGATTCTCAGCGTGGTCGGCACCAATGCCACCTCGCTGGTGCTGGTGATTGCGCTGCTGGATTCGACGCGGGTGTTTCGCTTGGCCCGCGCGGTGGCGATGACGGTGGTGGTGCAGGATTTTGTCGAAGCCGCGCGCCTGCGCGGTGAAGGCTTGTGGTGGCTGGTCACCCGCGAAGTGCTGCCCAACGCCGCGGCGCCGCTGATCGCCGAGTTCGGCCTGCGTTTTTGCTTTGTGTTCCTGTTTATCAGCGCGCTGTCGTTCCTCGGCCTGGGCATCCAACCGCCCACCGCCGACTGGGGCAGCATGGTGCGCGACAACGCGGTGTTGATTACCTTCGGCGATATCAGCCCATTGTTGCCCGCGTTGGCGGTGGCGTTGATCACCGTCAGTGTGAATTTTGTCGTCGACTGGATGCTGCACAAATCCAGCGGCCTGAAGGAGGGTTGAGGATGGGCAGGCCATTGCTGGAAATCCACAACCTGCAGGTGGAAGGGCATTACGAGGATGCCTGGCACCCGTTGATCAAGGGCATTGATCTGACCTTGCAGCGCGGTGAAGTGTTGGGGCTGATCGGTGAGTCCGGGGCGGGTAAATCCACCCTCGGGCTGGCAGCGATGGGCTATGCGCGCGACGGTTGCCGCATCATCGGCGGCTCGGTGTGTTTTGATGGCATTGAGTTGCTGCAGGCCAAGCCCGAAGCCTTGCGCAAGCTGCGCGGCTTGCGCATCGCGTATGTGGCGCAGAGCGCGGCGGCGTCCTTCAACCCGGCGCACCGCCTGATCGACCAGCATGTGGAAACGGCGGTGATCAACGGCGGCATCAGCCGCGCCCAGGCCGAGCGCGAGGCGGTGGAGCTGTACCGCGTACTGCGTTTGCCCAACCCCGAGACCATTGGCCAACGCTACCCGCATCAAGTCTCGGGCGGGCAGTTGCAGCGGGTGATGACGGCCATGGCCATGGCCTGCCATCCGGACCTGATTATCTTCGACGAACCCACCACCGCCCTCGACGTCACCACCCAGATCGAAGTGCTGGCGGCGATCCGTGACGCGGTGAAAACCTTCGGCAGCGCCGCGTTGTATATCAGCCACGATCTCGCCGTGGTCGCGCAGATGGCCGACCGCATCATGGTGCTGCGCCACGGCAAGTTGGTGGAGGAGGCCGACACTCGCAGCATGCTCAGCCAGCCGCAGCAGGACTACACCAAATCATTGTGGGCAGTGCGCAGCTTTCGCACCGAGCCCAAGGCATGCCCGGTGGCGCAGGTGCCGTTGCTGGAAGTGCGTCAGGCCTGCGCCAGCTATGGGCAGCAGCCGGTACTGCATGGGGTGTCGATGCAGCTGTATCGCGGCCAGACCCTGGCGGTGATCGGCGAGTCCGGCAGTGGTAAAAGCTCCACCGCGCGCTTGATTACCGGGCTGCTGCCGGCCACGGCGGGGCAGGTGCTGTATGACGGCGAGGCGCTGCCGGTGGATTTTCGGCGGCGCAGCAAGGAGCAATTGCGGCGCATCCAGATGATCTACCAGATCCCCGACACGGCGCTGAACCCGCGTCAGCGCATCGTCGACATCATCGGCCGGCCACTCACGTTTTACCTGGGCCTCAAAGGCAAGGCGATGCGCGCGCGGGTCGCCGAGTTGCTGGAGATGATTGAGCTGGACCCGGCGGTGTTCATGGAGCGCCAGCCCCGTGAATTATCGGGCGGGCAAAAGCAACGTATCTGTATCGCCCGCGCGCTGGCGGCCGACCCGCAACTGATCATCTGCGATGAAGTCACCTCGGCCCTCGATCAACTGGTGGCCGAGGGCGTGCTGAAACTGCTCAACCGCCTGCAGCAACAACTGGGCGTGGCCTACCTGTTTATCACCCACGACGTGGCCACCGTGCGGGCGATTGCCGACGAGGTGCTGGTGATGCAGCGGGGCAGGGTAGTGGACCAAGGCAGCCGCAATGCGATTTTTACTCCGCCGTACCAGGCTTACACCGGCCTGTTGTTTTCATCGGAGCCGGAAATGGACCCGGACTGGCTCGACCATTTGCTGGCCCAACGGGCGGCGCCCACTGTTTGAGGAATGCACATGAAGGTGTTGATTGTTCACGCTCACCCTGAGCCTCAGTCGTTTACCGCGGCGTTGCGCGACCAGGCGCTGGCTACGTTACAAGGCCAGGGCCATGAAGTGCAGGTGAGTGACTTGTATGCCATGCAATGGAACCCTGTGGCGTCTGCCGCTGACTTTGCCACGCGGGAGAATCCGGATTATCTGGTGTATGCCCTGGAGCAGCGCCTGGGCGTAAAAAATCAGTCGATCGCGGCGGACATCCAGGGCGAACTGGACAAGCTGCTGTGGGCCGACCTGCTGATCCTCAACTTCCCGATCTTCTGGTTCTCGGCACCGGCCATGCTCAAGGGCTGGATCGACCGGGTGCTGGTGTCCGGCGTGTGTTACGGCGGCAAGCGTTTTTACGATCAGGGCGGGCTGGCAGGCAAGCGCGCGCTGGTCGCCGTGACCTTGGGCGGGCGTGAGCATATGTTTGGTGAGGGCACGATTCACGGGCCGTTGGAGGAGATGCTGCGGCCGATTCTGCGCGGCACCTTGGCGTATGTCGGGTATGACGTGCTGGCGCCATTTGTGGCCTGGCATGTGCCGTATATCAGTGCCGAGGCGCGGCAGGATTTTCTGCTGGGGTATGAACAGCGGCTGCAAGGGCTTGCGGATGAGCAGCCCTTGGTATTTCCGAAGCTGGCGCAGTTTGATGAGGCGTTGTATCCACTGTCCTGAACGCAACGATATTCAAATGTGGGAGCTGGCTTGCCTGCGATAGCATCAACTCGGTGTACCTGACACACCGGGGTGTCTGCATCGCAGGCAAGCCAGCTCCCACATTTTGATCTGCATGGATCAGTTGGCTGTGTGTTGCTGGCGGAGGCGCTCAGCCGCACTGCGCAGCAATTGCTCGGTGCCGCTCCAACCCAGGCAACCATCGGTCACCGACACCCCGTACTTCATCGACGCGCTCAACGGTTGGCAGCCTTCGAACAGGTGGCTTTCGAGCATCATGCCGATCAGCGACGTGTCACCCTGCAGGCGCTGCTGGAGCACGTCGTTGAACACCGCCGGTTGACGCAGCGGGTCTTTGCCGCTGTTGGCGTGGCTGCAATCGACCATGATGCGCGCCGCGACCTTGGACTTGGCCAGGTCGTGTTTCACCTGCGCCACGCTTTTCGCATCGTAGTTCGGCCCACGATGACCGCCGCGCAATACCAGGTGCGTGTCGGGGTTGCCCGGTGTCTGGATGATCGCCGGATGGCCTTGGCTGTCCACCCCGAAGTGACGATGCGGGTGAGACGCTGAGCGCATCGCATCACAGGCAATCGCGACGCCGCCGTCGGTGCCATTCTTGAAGCCGACCGGCATGCCCAGGCCGCTGGCCATTTCGCGGTGGATCTGCGATTCGGTGGTGCGTGCGCCGATGGCGACCCAACTGAGCAGGTCATCGAAGTAGCCGGCGGCCATGGGTTGCAGCAGCTCGGTGGCGACCGGCAAACCCAGGCGCAGCATCTCGCGCATCAGTTCGCGCGACAGGGTCAAGCCTGCGGCCATGTCGTCGCTGCCATCCAGGTGCGGGTCGTAGGCCAGGCCTTTCCAGCCGATGGTGGTGCGCGGTTTTTCGACGTAGGCACGGATCACCAGCAGCATCTGGTCGCTGACTTCCAGCGCGAGCTTCTTGAGGTTGCGCGCGTATTCCATGGCCGACTCGGGGTCGTGGATCGAACACGGGCCGACAATCACCAGCAAACGCGAGTCTTCGCCATTGAGGATGGCGCGCACGGCTTGGCGATGGGCGTGGATCTGTTCGTTGAGGAACGGGCTGAGGGGCAACTGGTGCTTGAGTTCAAGGGAACTGGGCAGGCGCTGGGTCAGGGCTTCATTGGCGCTGGACAGGTTGGCAACAGGCAAGGCGGCAGTGGCAGAGTTCATATTCAAGGCTTCCTGGGCAAGCGGCGGGCTGTTCCCGCACGCTCTGCCCTACTGGGGTGTTCGACAATTGGCCGTATTGGCTACGTGTGTTGGCTTGCCACCAATAGGTGACCGATCGGAGGCGGCAGGCTGTCCCGAACGGAGCTTGCTAAATCGCCATGCAGTCGAAGTGTCGTAACGGTAATAAGTGGCGTAGTTCATGTCGTGAGTCCTTTTAGTGTTCGGTGTGAAGCAAAATTATTGGGGCCTTGAAAAAACAAAACCCCCGGTCGGGGAGCCGACCGGGGGTTAGATTTCTCTGGTAGGCGACCCCTTGAGTAGTGGGCGCCGATTTCAGGTATCAGGCGCGCCAGTGGCTGAACCAATACCCAAAATAAAAGCTGACCAGTGCGCTCAAACCGCTCACACGGGTAGCCGACACCAAGCGCGGGGCGCTGGCAGCAGGGCAAACCTGAGTGTGGGTGAGTTGCAACATGGTGTTTCTCCAAATGATGGGGGGAGCTTACTAGAGGCACGCGGGTTGATTCAATCAGTAATTTCTATCGCATGACCTACTTACGGCTATGGGGTAAGTGCCGATATGCTGGTAACACGTTAATAATGATTGCCAGGACGCGACCATGACTGCCTTGACCCTTGCCGCTGCTCAAACCACTTCCATCGCCGGCGACGTGCCGGGCAACATCCAGGGGCACCTGAGGTTCATGCAGGCGGCGGCGGAGCAGGGCGTGCAATTGTTGGTGTTTCCGGAATTGTCGTTGACCGGCTATGAACCCGCTTTGGCCGCCCAACTGGCAATTACGCCCGAGGACGTGCTGCTGGCGCCGCTGCGTGAGATGGCGCAAGAGCTGCGAATGACCGCAGTGGTGGGCATGCCGATTCGCTTGGCACCCGGGTCCGGTGTGTTTATTGGCGCCCTGGTGTTGGGCGCAGATGGCTCGCTGGCGGTCTACACCAAGCAGCATTTGCACCCGGGCGAAGAGGTGGCGTTTGTCGCAGGGCAGGGCGGTGCAGCACTCGAATGGGCGGATGACCGGATTGCGCTGGCGGTCTGTGCGGACTTTTCCCACGCCAGCCATCCGCGTCTGGCGGCAGAGGCTGGCGCTACGGTGTACGCCGCCGGTGTGCTGATCAGCGAAGGCGGGTACGCGACCGACAGCGCGCTGCTTCAGGGGTATGCCGCAGAGCATCGCATGCTGGTACTGATGGCCAACCATGGTGGCCCGTCCGGCGGTTATACCTGTGCGGGGCGCAGCGCTATCTGGAGCGCTGATGGAACCCTGCTTGCCGACGTACCGGGCATTGGCGAGGCCTTGGTGATTGCTCGCCGCAACGGTGAGCAATGGACTGGCCAAGTGGTAGCCTTCTGAAATGGCTTTTCACCTGCGCGCGGCGACGGACCGCGACCTGCCATTCGCACGAACGCTGACCCATGAAGCCATGAACCGCTATTACCTGCAGTACGATTTGTTGTGGTCTGACCATGGCTTTGACGTCGCCTGGGCTTCGCGTGAAAACTGGCTGATTTGTCAGAATGAAACCGTGATGGGGTTTATCAGCGTGAATCGTGACAGCCAGGCACTCTATATTCGCGAATTACACCTGCTCGAGCGCTGCCGCAAACAGGGCGCTGGCAGTTGGGTGTTACAGCAGATGGTGCTTAAGACGTGTGCGCAGGGCTTGGGCCTTTTACGCTTGACCGTGTTCAAGACCAACCCGGCGAGACGCCTGTATCAGCGCCAAGGGTTGAGTATTGTCGGGGAGGAGGACTGCTTTTGGCGCATGGAGCGCGAGTGTCGAGCGGCTGTCGTGGACTAAATCAGGCACGCTGTAGGAATAAGCGCATACTGCGCTCAGGACACACTGCTTGGATTAAGGTGTTGAGCGACGCGTTCATCCACGATAATCCCTTCTTTCATGCCCAGCAGCACCGCTACTTTATGGGCTTCCCCACGCCGTCCCTTTTTACGCCCAGCAAGCACTTGATACGTGGTGGCCGGATCAACGCCATGTTCACGTGCGAACGCTTGAACTGACTTTCCTTGATATTCCAGCCAGGCCTTGGCTTGTGCAGCGGTACGGATTCCGGGCATAGTTCAAAACCGTTCAAGTTTGTGTAATACGAGATGAATGTGTCACCTCTTGGGGTGTGCCAGATAGGATCATACATCCAAATGAGTGGAATCGGTTCGCGTTTGCGGCAAGAAAGAGAGCGACTTGGCTTGTCGCAAAAAGCATTTGGTGAAATTGGAGGGGTTGAGGCCAATGCCCAGGGTAAATATGAAAATGGGGGCCGGGCGCCTAAAGCCGACTACCTGTCACGGGTAGCCGAAAAAGGTGTGGACATCCTGTATGTGTTGACCGGCAACGCCACCCCGCTTCAATTGGAAAACCTCAGCCAGACAGAAGAGAAAGTCCTCGGTGATTACCGCGCCATGTTCAAGGAGGACCAGGATGCAATCCGCCGCCTGACGTCTACCCTGGCCGAACATTCGGCTGCGTCGAATGGGAAAAGCAAACCGCAACCCCAGGATTCCTGACCTTTTACCCAGGAAATAGCGCTGCTTGTCATCCGACGGGCCGCCGCATCGCGTTGAAACTCTATATATATGACGCTAGCAGCTAGGTCTGCGCCTTGGTTTTTTGCTAAGGTGTTCAGCAACCTATAAGACCATATCGCGAGGTGTCTGCTTGATTAGGGTGCTAGTAGTCGATGACCATGATCTCGTTCGTACGGGCATTACACGAATGCTGGCTGACATCGATGGCCTGCAAGTAGTCGGCCAGGCTGAATCGGGGGAGGAATCCCTGATCAAGGCTCGGGAGTTGAAACCCGATGTGGTTTTGATGGACGTCAAGATGCCTGGGATTGGCGGTCTTGGTGCCACCACCAAATTGTTGCGCAGCCATCCGGACATCAAGGTCGTGGTGGTCACTGTGTGCGAGGAAGATCCGTTTCCTACACGGCTTCTGCAAGCTGGGGCAGCCGGTTACCTGACCAAGGGTGCAGGCCTGGCCGAGATGGTGCAAGCCATACGCCTGGTATTTGCCGGCCAGCGCTATATCAGCCCGCAGATTGCCCAGCAGTTGGCGATCAAATCGTTCCAGCCTACCAGCGACTCGCCGTTTGATGCGCTGTCGGAGCGGGAAATCCAGATCGCCTTGATGATCGTCGGCTGCCAGAAAGTACAGACGATCTCCGA
Source organism: Pseudomonas sp. PA-5-4B (assembly GCF_021606215.1). NCBI lineage: Bacteria > Pseudomonadati > Pseudomonadota > Gammaproteobacteria > Pseudomonadales > Pseudomonadaceae > Pseudomonas > Pseudomonas sp. PA-5-4B. The sequence continues at coordinate 25,552 of NZ_WKDB01000004.1, forward strand.
CAAGCTGTGCCTGTCGCCCAAAACCGTCAACACCTACCGCTATCGTATTTTCGAGAAGCTCGCCATCAGCAGTGATGTTGAGTTGACCCTGCTCGCGGTACGCCACGGCATGGTGGACGCCAGCGCCTGACATGACCACACCGTTTGATCCAAGTGCCTTTCTCTCAACCTGCAGTGGCCGCCCTGGCGTGTACCGCATGTTCGACAGCGAGGCACGCCTGCTTTACGTGGGCAAAGCCAAGAACCTGAAGAACCGCCTGGCGAGCTACTTTCGCAAGACCGGGCTGGCGCCGAAAACCGCCGCGCTGGTGGCGCGTATCGCCCAGGTTGAAACCACCATCACCGCCAATGAAACCGAGGCGCTGCTGCTGGAGCAGACGCTGATCAAGGAGTGGCGGCCGCCCTACAACATCCTGCTGCGTGACGACAAATCCTACCCCTATGTGTATTTGTCCGACGGCAACTTCCCGCGCCTGAGCATTCACCGAGGCGCAAAGAAGGCCAAAGGCAAGTATTTCGGCCCGTACCCGAGCGCCGGTGCGATCCGCGAAAGCCTGAGCCTGCTGCAAAAGACCTTTTTTGTGCGCCAGTGCGAAGACAGCTTCTACAAAAACCGCACGCGGCCGTGCCTGCAATACCAGATCAAACGTTGCAAGGCACCCTGTGTCGGCTTGGTTGAACCTGCTGAATACGCCGAAGACGTGCGCCATTCGGTGATGTTCCTCGAAGGACGCAGTAATGCCCTCACCGATGAACTCTCCGGCGCCATGGAGCAGGCCGCCAGCACCCTGGATTTCGAACGGGCCGCTGAGTTGCGCGACCAGATTTCGCTGTTGCGCCGCGTGCAGGACCAGCAAAGCATGGAGGGTGGCAACGGCGACGTCGATGTGATCGCTGCATTCGTCAACCCGGGCGGCGCCTGTGTGCACCTGATCAGCGTGCGTGGCGGGCGAGTGTTGGGCAGCAAGAACTTCTTCCCGCAGACTGGTATCGACGAGGAAGTGGCCGAAGTCATGGCCGCCTTCCTTGGCCAGTACTACGTCAGTAGCCCCGAGCGCGACTTGCCGTCCGAACTGATCGTCAACGTGGTGCATGAGGACTTCCCCACGCTGATCGAGGCGATCCACGAGCTGCGCGGGCGCGAGCTGGACATCAGCCACCGCGTACGCGGTACCCGCGCGCGCTGGCAGCAACTGGCGGTGACCAACGCCGAACAGGCCCTGGGCGCGCGTCTGGCCAATCGTCAGCACGTTGCCGCACGTTTCGATGCCCTGGCCGAGGTCCTCAACCTCGACGAGCCGCCCCAGCGCCTGGAGTGCTACGACATCAGCCACTCCAGCGGCGAAGCCACCGTGGCTTCCTGCGTGGTATTCGGGCCGGAAGGGCCGATCAAGTCCGATTACCGGCGCTACAACATCGAAGGCGTCACCGCCGGCGATGACTACGCCGCCATGCACCAGGCGCTCACGCGGCGCTTCAGTAAGCTCAAGGACGGCGAGGGCAAGCTCCCCGATATCCTGCTGGTAGACGGCGGCAAGGGCCAGTTGTCCATGGCCCGTGACGTGCTCAACGAACTGGCCGTGCCCGACCTGATCCTGCTCGGCGTAGCCAAGGGCGCCACGCGCAAGGCCGGTTTCGAGACGTTGTACTTGAATGATGCCGCCCATGAGTTCACTTTGAAGGGCGACTCACCCGCATTGCACCTGATCCAACAGATTCGTGACGAAGCCCACCGTTTTGCCATTACCGGCCACCGCGCCCGCCGTGGCAAAACCCGGCGAACCTCAACCCTGGAAGGGGTGGCGGGCGTTGGCCCGACGCGCCGTCGCGACTTGCTTAAACATTTTGGTGGCTTGCAGGAGCTATCCCGTGCCAGCATTGACGAAATAGCCAAAGCCCCCGGTATCAGTAAAAAGCTCGCAGAATTGATTTATGCAAGTCTGCACAGCGAATAGAATGCCTTCTCACCTCGTAGCCAGTTGTGCCGATGAATATCCCTAATCTGATCACCGTTCTACGCGTCCTGCTTATCCCGATTTTCATTTTGTTGTTCTATTTGCCCTACGAATGGAGCTACGCCGCCTCCAGTTCGGTGTTTGCCTTCGCTGCCGCAACCGACTGGCTCGACGGCTACCTGGCGCGCCGCCTGGAGCAGAGCACGCCATTCGGCGCGTTCCTTGACCCTGTGGCCGACAAACTCATGGTCGCCGTCGCCCTGGTCCTGCTGGTGCAGGAACATGGCAACCTGTGGCTGACCCTGCCGGCCGCCGTGATCATCGGCCGCGAGATCGTTGTCTCGGCCCTGCGCGAGTGGATGGCCGAAATCGGCGCCCGCGCCCACGTGGCCGTCTCCAACATGGGCAAATGGAAAACCGCCGCGCAAATGCTTGCGCTGGTGATTTTGCTGGCCAACCCATCGGACTTCTCGATTTGGGTTCTTATCGGTTACGCCTTACTGCTCATCGCCGCCGGCCTGACCCTGTGGTCCATGCTTCAGTATTTGCGCGCCGCCTGGCCGCATCTGCGTACCACCGTTGAAAAGAAATAAAACTTTTTTGAATCAAGGGGTTGACGGGGGTTCTGGATTCTATAGAATGCACACCACCAAGACGCGGGAATAGCTCAGTTGGTAGAGCACGACCTTGCCAAGGTCGGGGTCGCGAGTTCGAGTCTCGTTTCCCGCTCCAAAATTTGATCCACAGATGTCCACTGGACGCTGGGATCCACGAAATAGACGCTTAGGCGTCTTTTTTCGTTTCTGCGGAAAACCACTGGAATCCAGGGCAATCCGGTACGTTTAAGTATCGTTTTAAGTACTGTCTAACCGACAGACTCGAATTCGTATTGTTGCTGGATCCCCTCAGGTCGCCAAACCTCCCTCTCGCAAATCCTCAGGGTCTTCAAAAAAGACATTTTGCCGACCCTCGCTGAACGTCCTATCAAAAGCATCACCCGCCATGACCTGCTGGCCATTCTCAATACCATCGAACAACGCAAAGCCTTCATCATGGCTGAAAAATGCCGAACCTGGTTCAACCAGCTGTTTCACTATGCCCTGGTAAAGGTCGAAGGTATGGAACTCAATCCCCGGTGACGAACACCCCTATCTACTGATGGAGCATTCTTCCTGATTTGGTTTGCGAGCTGCGTCGAGCTGTTGGCTTCCTAGAGACGATATGGTGCCTCAAAACCTAGACAAATACCCCCATGGCCGAATCGTTATAAACATGTGTTTTCACACAGCCTGGCCAGAAGCAGGCGATGACATCAGGCATAAACCGACCGGGAGCGGAGGGTCACTTCAGAAAAAACAAGAGGGTTCCCTTTGTCGGTCGGAGAAGGCCTGAGCTGAGTTTATGGGGATAGTTTGGCAATCACCTTGATCTCGAAGTCGAAGCCGGACAACCAGGTCACGCCGATAGCGGTCGCCGTCGGGTAGGGAGCTTCGCCCCAGTACTCGGCCGCTACTTCCCAGATTGTTTCGAATGTTGAGTCGGGGTCGACCATGAAGATGGTCGTGTCCACCACATCCTCGAAACTACTGCCGGCCTCGGCCAGGATCGCGTTGAGGTTGGCGAAGGCCAGGCGAACCTGTGCCGCGAGGTCTGGCTCGGCCGAGCCATCCTTGCGGCTGCCGACCTGACCGGATACGAACAGAAAACCGTTGGAGCGAATCGCCGGTGAGTAGCGGTGGAGCTCGTACAGTGCATGGCGGTCAGGCGGGAAAACGACATCACGTTTGCGGGTCATTGCATACCTCCTTCGTGGGCCATCGCGGCCCGCTGTTTACGATGGAGCCAGTGTAAAAAGACGAGCGACCTGAATAAACGCGCAACGCTGGTCATGACTGTTTGTAGAATCCAAACTATCCAGATCCGAGTGAGGCGTGAAATGGACCGTTTCGATGCAATGCAGGCCTTTGCCCGAGTGGTGGAAACCGGCAGCTTCACCAAGGCGGCAGCCACCCTGCACATGAGCAAGACCACCGTGACGCAGCTCGTTCAGCAACTGGAAGCGAGGCTGCGTGTGCGTTTGCTCAACCGCACCACACGCAAGGTCAACGTCACCGCCGACGGCGCGGCCTACTACGAGCGCGTCATCCGGCTACTGGTCGATATGGACGACGCCGAGACCAGCCTGTCCAGCGCGTCGATGACACCGCGCGGGCGGCTGCGGGTGGATGTGCCCAGCCCGCTGGCGCGAATGCTGCTGATACCCGCCTTGCCGGGGTTCTTTGCACGCTACCCGGAAATCCAGCTGACCGTGGGCGCGAGCGATCGCATCGTCGATATCATTGGCGAAAACGTCGACTGCGTGTTGCGCGGCGGCGAGATCACCGATCAGTCCCTGGTGGCAAGGCATGTGGGCGATCTGAACATCGGCATGTATGCCGCGCCCGGCTATCTGCAGCGCTTCGGTATGCCGGCGCACCCTCGTGAGATGGAGGAGGGCAGGCACAGTACCGTTGGCTTCCTCTGGTTTCGTACCGGCAAATCCTTGCCCTACGCGATGCAGCGGGGTGAGGAACGCATTGAGGCCCAGGGTCGCCCGCAACTGACGGTCGACGACGGTAATGCGTACCTCGCCGCCGGCCTGGCTGGCCTGGGCATGCTTTGGCTACCGCAGTACATGGCCAAACCGCACCTGGTCAGCGGCGAGCTGCTGCCGCTGTTTGAGGACTGGCACATGGCGCCAATGCCGATGTATCTGGCATTCCCGCCGAATCGCCACGTCAGCGCCAAGGTGCGGGTATTTATCGACTGGGTAATAGAATTGATGGCCGAGCATGCGCCGGTGGTTAAGTGAAACAGGGCCCACAATGGGGGCCCGGCAGGATCAGGAAGAGCGGGCCCCTTGTTGGGTGGGTTTGGCGACGTTGCGCTCGAATAATCCGTGGGAAAACTCCAGTACCGCCAGCACCAGTTGAACGGCACCCAGCACCAGCAAGAACGGCGAAGCGCCACCGCTGACGGCCACTACCTGCAATACCACTACGATCACGCGTAGCAAGGCGCTGAGACGGGCGTGTTCGCGTGTGGGGGCTCGCCAACGCACAAAGCCCCACACGAGATATGCCCACGCACCGATGTTGAGCAGGAACATGGCCGTGGGGTCGAGCGTCGAGAAGGGGCTGTCGAAGCCCAGTTGATGATCGAGCCATTGGATCAGTGAATAGGCCCAGATGGACACCACCGGCAAGGCGAATGGAGCCATTGCAAGGACGTCGTATGCAGCGCCGACGCGTACGATTTTCTCATGTGTGGATTGGGTCATTGCGAGTCTCCTCCTGGAGTGGCTGGTTCAACAAGTCACGAATTTCTTGGAACTCTCCCGATTTCAGTCCATTACGATGGCGCTCGGCCAAGACGTAGGCGATATGCCCAGCGCGGGACTCGGCGTCGACGATGTAGCCGGGAGTTGCCGCTCGTTGTCGCAGCGCGACAAGGTCGCTGAAACGCTCATCCGCCGCCATGATGGTTCGTGCCACCGTTGTTTGGACGTTGCAGAGCCCCAGAACGGCAAAGAAGGTGTGTGGGTTTTCCAATTGATAGATTTTTGCCAGGGCGTTCAACGCCGCCTTGGATACCGAATATGAGAGCATCCCTGCACGTTGGCGCAGTGCCGAAATCGATGATGAGAAGACCACGGTACTGGGGGGCTGCGTCGCACTCAGCATAATGTCCAGGACCATTTTCACGGCGCCCAGGTTGAGCGCCAAGACGCTATTGAACTCCTGCATCGAGGTCTGCGTGGCCAGTTGGGGCGCGCTGCCGAACCTTCCCGCATTCAGGTAGACGGTCTCTACCGGGGTAGGGGTGCGCGATAGCAACGCCTGCAAGATTGCCGGCGCGCGCTCGATATCGGTCAAATCGCACCGCAGGAAGTGGAAGCGCTCCTGTGGCGGGATATTGGCCGCAGGGCTTCGTGACACCGCGAGCACTTCGTCGCCCCTGGCCAGGTGATAGCGCGCCAAAGCGTTGCCGATACCGGTGCTTACACCGGTGATCAATATGCTAGCCATGATTGCCCCTAGAATTTGCCGATGTGATAGCCGCCATCGGCGCTGAGCACCGTGCCGGTGATGTAGCTGGATCTCTTGCTCAGCAAAAACACGATCGCATCGGCGATTTCCTCTGGCTGGGCAAAGCGCTTCATGGCCGTCACGTCAAGCTTGCGCTGGGTGTTTTCCGGGTGGGCAGCCAGCCGTTCCGGAGAGTTCATACCTCCCAGTGTCGGCCCGGGCGCTACGGCGTTGACGCGTACGGCAAAGCGGGATTCGCTGTCGCAGGCGTTTTCCATGGCGGCGACCTGCGTCAAGGCATTGAGCGCTGTCTTGCTGGCGACATAGGCCACCTGATTGGCCATGGGCATCACGCCAGCGCACGAGGACACGTTGACGATCGCTCCATTGGGGTACTGGCTGATCAATGCCAGTTCTTTTTGCAGGCAGTAAAGGGGGCCGTTCAGGTTGGTGTGGATGACCCTGTTCCAGTCCTGCGGTTGGATTGTTGAGATCGGCGCGTAGGGGGCGGTAATGCCTGCGTTGTTGATTGCGTAGTGCAACCGATCAACCTCGCCAGCCACCGTCGCGAATGCCTCGGCTACTGACGTTTGCGACGCCACATCGCAAAAGATGAACTGCGCCGAAGCACCCAGTATCTCCAGAGCGGCGTCAGCCTTTTGCTGGTTCCTGCTCATCAGGAACAGCCGTGCGCCTGCTTCGGCCAGTTGCTTTGCCACCGCCAGGCCGATGCCGCTTGCACCGCCGGTAATGACGATGTTCTTGTCTTTAAATTCCATGTTATTGATTCCCGTAATGGATGTGAGCAGGACGCTTGTAATGCTCATTTACACAGCAATACACCCGATCGAGTTGCGGATTGCTCTTGTCCCGAAAGCAGTTACCGTCAAACCGGCATTGCTGGACCTGATCCTCGTGGCCGGCGAGCGACTTGCTGATCAGGTCGTTATCGGCAAAAAGGGCCCGGCTCATGCCGATCAGGTCGCAGTGACCAAGCCGCAGTTGATCTTCTGCCTCCTGCAGGGAGCCAATGAAACCGGCATAGCCGACCGGGAGCGAGGTGAACGACTTGATCAGGCGTACCCCTTCGACGAACTGTCGCTGAATTGTCGGATGGGCAGTAAGCATGTAGCGGAAGGTTTCCTTGATGGTGATCGAGCACATGATTGCCGACGTCCCCGCGTCCGCCAGGGCTGCCACCACGTCCTCGAGCAGTTCCGGTTGCTGCCCTCTGGCGCCCAGACAATCATCGATGCCCAGGCGCACGGAAACCTCCAGGTCTCCAGCGGTAACCCTATGAATGCGGTCGATGACTTCCAGCAGGAACCGCGCTCGCTTGATGGGGCTTGCGCCATAGGCGTCACGGCGATGGTTGGTCCAGGGCGACAGAAAACTGCTCAGCAGATAGCCGTTGGATGCCTGAAGCTGGACCATCCTGGCACCGGCCTGCCTGGCACGCAGAGCCGCTTGGGCAAACTGATCGCAGACAGCGTCGATGTCCTCGACACTCATCTCTACCAATAGATCGGCGCCGCTGCTGGCGGATAACGCACTGCGGCTCGGGCAAAGCAGCGGTTGGCCGCTGATCTGCGTGCCGCCTTGGGCTCCGTAATGCTGAAGTTGCACCACCACTGGGCAGTCCCGCTGGCGACCGTACTCCACCAGCGGCACGAGCTTTTCCAGGTTGGCATCGCTGTGCAGGCACAGGCCACGCGCATGCAGGCGCGTGGAAGGCGCTATGGAGGAGTTGCCCAGCACCACCATGGCGCAGCCACCGTCGATCACATGTTTATAGAAGGTGAGCATTTCCTCGGACAGCGAACCGTCCGAGGTGGCCAGGTCGATGCCCATCGGGGCGAAATACAAGCGGTTTTTCAGCGAAACGCTCTGGCCGATCACCAGTGGGCGTTGTGATATCTCATAGCTCATGGGCGCACGATCCTCATGCCACGATTTGCTCGTGGGCGAGAGAGGCAGGTGAAGGGGCAGCGGCAGCGGCCCATTGCATCTGCCCGGCAAAGAAGCAGTGGCACTTGATCGTTTCACGCAGTTCGCTGGCCTGGTTCTTGGACAGCTTGCCGAACACCAGCACTCGCTGGTCGGACTCGCTGGTGGAGCAGCTCGAAGCAACTGGCAGACTGAGGAAACCACCCCCTTCGATGTAGAGCGATACGGTACTGACCGTGCTCCAATCGATGGCCCCGGCTTGATGAGTCACCAGCACTCCCAGTACCGAGAGCAGGCTCAGCCTGGCTTGCAACACGCTATCGGCGTGATGCACGAGGATGTTCTTGGGCAAGCGATCAGAAGGGGCAAACCAATGATCCTGAGGGTAGTTCAACGAGCGCATGCGTTTGAACAGCGGTAACTTGATCACTGCGCCTTGTAGCCAAAGACGCGACACCAGCCGACCGTTCTGATAGAAGTTCGCGCACTTGTCGATGGACTTGGGTTGTGATCGCTTGAGGCCCTGGGCCTGCTGCACCACGACTTCGACTTCATAGGCCGATTCGGTGTAGGCATTGAAGGAAATGCGCAAGTCTTCGATAGAAATGGAAACTGCGCCGCGTTGGTGTCCCAAGTAGTTGTAGACGTAGTGGTACATGGCTTGCCTGGCCACTTCGATCAACATCAGGCCTGGTACATGTTCGTGCTGCTTGTTGTAGAAGTAGTAATTCTTGGTGTCGTTGATCAACAGATAAGACCCCTGCCTGGCCTTATCCCACTGCGCGAGCGCTTCAAGGCATTCGATCATGCGTAATACCTGGTCGGCCGGTATTTCGGTATCACCGCCCTGAAAATGCTGGGCCAGGTAGCGTTGGGCCTGCTGGGGAATGAATTCAGCCGTGAGGATGAAGTGGTCGCCGCACTCGGTATAGAAGTCAGTCAGGCGGATCTCGAAGGTGGAGAGTGTGCTCGCCTGCTGCGCGCTGATGGTCAAGGGCAGATAGCGCAGCACATACTGGCCATCTTGCGCACGGTACAGGGCCTTGAACAGGGCCTGATCCTGCGCGTTGCCAGCCAGTATTTCGGCACCGATCGGAGTGCTGAGAAAACTGGGCAGAAGCAGCCTTGGTCGAGCGATCAGGACATCCTTGGATGTGTCTTTGTGCAACAGATGAGGGTCAATCGAGTCTGCGCTGTTCATGAGTTGCGATCTCCAAGTGAGCGAGTTGGGGAATGTAGGGGGAGGTGGGACAGTAAAAGCTTGATGATGAGCCCATGCACCGGCGCCACCGGCAGCATGTACAGGCGGCCGAACGTGTTGAAGGTCTTGACGGAGGTGGTGATATGCAGGCAACGCGGTTGCGCGAGTGTTGCATCGATCGAGACCATGACCGCCAGATGGGTATCGCGTGAGGTCAGTACCAGCTTCTGTGCGCTGATGGCCTCGATGGTGAAGAAATCGAGCTTTTCGCCGACCGTCGGGACGCACTGTGGTGTGACGCCCGAGAACCCGCCGATCCTCTCGACGTGAAAGTGCTGGGAGATGCTGTCGCGCAGCCTGAACGCGCCTTTGAGCCAGGCGGGCGTCGCGGCCGTCATTTGGCAGTACAGTTCGAATACCGTGGATTCGGTGTCGATGATCGCGCTGGCCGAATGCAGAAAATTCAGCTCATGGTGCGCGGCCACCAGGCTGGCGCACGGTGGGATCTGGTCATTTGGCGTCTTCATCCTTGATGACGCCTTATTGCAGCAGGGCGATTTGCGCCTGCTCGGCCTGCAACAGCATGTTTTCGTAGAGCTGGTCGGCGGATGCCTGGTCCTCAATGACCTGTTCGGCGACATTCCGAGCGGTGACGTCGATTGATTCGTCATCGATGAATACCGATTCGTAAATCCCGACAACAGGCAGGTAGATACCTTTGACATACGCCACCGTCTGCTGCAAAGGCCTGAGCAATTCATCCAGTGTGTAACGGTTGAACCCGCCAGCGCGGTAGCCTGTGGATGGTGCACCCACCGTGGTGATGATCATGAACTCCTTGTTCTTGAGCTTGTCGCCGCCGCGTGCGTAGGCATAGCCGGGGGTGAACACTTCATCGATCCACTGTTTCATGATTGCCGGGCAGGAATACCAATACAACGGAAACAGCAACACGATGCGGTCATGGGCATCGAGCAACGCTTGCTCTGCATGAATATCGAACCCGGTGGGCGTGACCGCGCTGGCCAGGCTATGGACCTTGACGCCACGATGGCTGATCTTGCTCATGATCGCGGTATTGACGCGGGAAACCGAGAGATCAGGATGGCCAGAAATGACAATGACGTTTTTCATGTAGGGCGCGTGTCCTTTATAGAGTCGGTTGGAATGCCGATGCAGCACTATTTAAGAGTAGGTGCCTGAGGTTGTAACCTAACCTTTTGGGGAGTCGGCTTGGCCAACTTGCCGGCAGCGGCAGGCCTTTCGTGGTGCTTCAGGCCACTGCTCGATCAACAAGGCTGGGCGGTACCCTGATCCAGTTGGCCATGATCTTATGCCCGTCGATTACGGTCAGCTTGCCCTCGCAATGCGCGTCGAAGCCCGCTTTGCGCAACAATCGGGCAATCCCCGGCGGAGAGACCGTGATCAATTGGCGAACCTCGTGGCGAGCCGCGACCTTGAGCACTTCGTGCAGTAGCGCCACGGCGTTCGGCGATGACAGTGAATGGCCAGTGAAGGTCTGTTGTTGCAGGTCGACGGCGGCAAAACGGGAGATTTCCCAGATGTCTGCGGAATGAGGGAGTGCCTGGCCGCCAATCACCTGGGGGAACACCTCTCCCAGCAGATAGGGCTTGTGCGTGGGCAGCAGCCGCGCTACGCCGACGATGCGCGGGCCTTGATGGGCGATCACGTATACCGTGTCGTCGCGGTCGAATTGATCCAGTTCCTCACCGATCGCACAATCCAGATGCCATCCAAGCTTCTCGACAAATACGCGATAGCGATAGAGCAACAGGGCCTGCCACAGTTCTATCGGTAATGTAAGGCGCGTACCCGTGGTCATATACATGAGGAACCCTCGGCAAATAATCGAGGGGCTATTCGGCAGAATAATCGAATGCTTAGGTACTGCTCTTTTGGGCAGGTGTGCCGCCAAGGTGCGAGTATCATTATTGTTGTTATCACTCAGCGACCTTAACGCATCAGAGGTGCGGAACTGAGTTGTGTGTCAGACGAGCAAGCCCAGTGAAGTGGCGCGCACTACGGTAGCGGTACAGTTATGGACGCCCAGTTTCGAGCCTGCATTGCGCAGGTGAAACTTGATGGTTTCCCGCGATAGCGAGAGGATCAAACCGATCTCGTGGGCGGTCTTGCCGTCGGCTGCCCACTTAAGGACTTCACATTCGCGCCGCGACAGCGATTTTTCCTGTGGTAATTGCCAGTGCGGTGTCAGCACGCGCAAGAAACCCTGATGGGCGACCTGCACCAAAAAACGCATGTATTTTTGATTGGCGGCAAGCTCTTGGGTAGTAATAGGGTCATTGGGGCGCGCCAGTGTCAGCATGCCGCCGCTGCCGCGGCCGTCCAGACAGGATTGCGCCCAACCGTGGGCTAGTCCGACGGCGCGGGCTTCCTCCCACATCTGCGGGTTTTGCTGGGTCATTTGCTCGTCCCAGACAATCGGTACCGTCGATTTCGTGCAGTGTTGTACCGTCGGGTCCACGGCGATGTATTCGCATTGGGTATAGCGTTGTCGCCACGAAGGCAGAAAGTTGTTGCTCATCACGACCTTGGGGCGGGTGACGGGTATAGGTATTCGGATCCCATAGGCGCAATAGTCAAACCCTAGATGTTTTGCAGTGCTTACGATCCGGGTCAACAATTCAACTTCGGTTCGGGCATTGTCGATCGTGTCTAGCAAATCATCCATCCACTTCACTGTCATTCTCCTTGAATTGACCTTGTTACGTTCTATCTGCGCCGAAAATCACTTTCGGAGGCACTGATGACGCAGGGCAGTGTTGTCATGGCTGGGTTGACTGATCGGCCACAACCACGCCGAGCCAGCAATGCCTGCCCCTGTCGTGCTACCGGTAGCTGGATAACTGAGGGCGGCTTTCGCCGAATTAACTAAATCCTTTATAGCGATGTCCTGGCAACCAATGGGCAATCAACTGGCTGGGCTCCGGATACGTCGAGGGCTTCGATCAGGTGCCGGGCGGCCCTGCGCCCGATCTCGTAGTACGGCAGTTGTACCGTTGTCAGCGGTGGGATGAACAGTTCAGCGATACCGATCATGTTGTCGTAGCCGAGTACTGCGACATCGTCTGGAATTTTCAGGCCACGGCCCAACAACAACTGATAGGCACAAAAGGCAATGCGGTCGTTGCCACAGATCAGAATGTCGAATTGGGGACGACCGTCCATGATGTGCCTGTCGAGGATGGCTGCGGTTTCACCATAGGCGTCATGATCAGAAAGGTCGTATTGCAGGAGTGCGTCAGGCGCCAGGCCGAATGCCTGACAGGCGCGCTGCATGCCTTTTTGTCGCAGGTGCCAGGCCAGGCTCTTTTTGGGCAAATTGATACACAGAGGGCGCCTATAGCCCTGGCTCAGGGCGTGGTGTACCGCCCGATACTGTCCCATTTCGTCGTCTGGCACATAACTGACCAGGTGACTGTCATCCGCCAGGCAATTGGCGAGTACCAGGGGTTTGCTCTTCAAACGCTCAGGAATGCACACCTGGCGTAACCCCATGGCACTGAAGATCAGCCCGTCGGGACGGTGCGATAGCATCAGGTCGATATTCTGGTCGCTGGGCGGGTTGCTTAGCAGATTGAGGATAAAGACATTCCAGCCAGCTTGCTGCGCGGTCTGTTCGATGGACAGCAGTAACTCGACAGCAAACGGTGTTGTAGCAGTGTCCAGTGCGAACACACCGATGGTTCGACTCTGGAGGTTGTCGCCGCGAATCTTTCGCGCCGACATGCTCGGTACGAATTGCAGTTCGTCAATGGCACGACGCACCCGCTGATAGGTTTCGGGGCTCAATTTTTCAGGATTGCTGAGCGCTCGAGAAACAGTCATCAGGGACACACCGGCCAGCTGTGCAACGTCTTTCACTGAAGTCATGCGAGGAGAAACCGGTCAGATTGACGACGAATCATGACACATGACACATGGTTTGCGCTTCTCGCGACTCCAATGATGCTGCTCATAACCATCCCGAGGCGAGAGACCATGCCCTGGAAATCGAGACACGTCCGCCACTCCCGCTTGCAACAAGCTTCACACCCAAACTACCGGGCTGTGGGTATAGGCGACTGCTGAGGCTGAAGCGCCCGTTTTCGTCGAATACCTCAATGGACGAACGATCGAGGAACACCCGCAGTGCCAGCACCCCTTGTGTCGGGTCTATCGCCACGCTGCGCTGACCGGTGACTTGTGCGCCTGAGTGGCTGCGGTCAAGTACCAGGCGCTGCAACACCGCGTCGTAGTAGAGCAGGGTCTGTTCATGGCCATCGTCGCTACAGCGCAAGGCGATCCCCAAGTGCCCATCGGTGCAGTCGAGCACATCCAGGTGCACATGGATTTCCAGCCTATCGCCATTCACGTGCGGCACGTCCCGGGTTCCCGGCTCATCCCACCAGGGCGTACTCGGCAACGCTGCCTGGCGCAGAGCGGTGAGCTCCCGTGCCGGAAACATGCAAAGGCGATCTGCGCTGAGTTCAAGCTCGCGTGGCAAACCGAGCATGCCGCACCAATGATGGGCCTGGCTTGGCATCGGGCTTTCCCACATGTCGAGCCACGCCCACACGAGGCGACGACCATCGGGGGCCAATAGCGTTTGTGCGGCATAGAAGTCGTGGCCATTATCCAGCTCGATAAACGGCCCGCCAGTGAAGTGCCACTCGTTGTCGAGTCGGCCCACGCGGTAACCCGTCTGGTACTTGTTGAGCCGTTCGTAACCTTCGGACTGCATTCCTTGAGGGGAGTACAGCAGTACATCGTGTCCGTTCAGCCGAAACAGGTCCGGGCATTCCCACATATAGCCATCACCCTCGCTGCCGCTTGCCACATAGTCGAGAAACTCCCAGGCGTGCAGATCGGTGGAACGGTACAACGGCAGCAGCGGCGTATCGCCCAGGCGTGCGCCGACAATGAGGTACCAGCAGCCATTTTCCTTCCATACCTTGGGGTCACGAAAGTGCATGATGGTGTCTTGCGGTGGGGTCTCGATGACGGCGCCATGCTTGACGAACTGGATGCCGTCAGTGCTGGTGGCCAGGCACTGAACTTGACGGATCAAGCGTTCATCCCCCACTTCTCCCAGCCAGGTGTGGCCGGTGTAGATCAGGGCCAAGGTCTCTCCACACACCACGGCACTACCGGAAAAACAACCGTCACGGTCGAAGTCTTCGCCAGGTGCCAGCGCGATGGGCAGGTGCTGCCAATGAACCAGGTCGGCACTCTTGGCGTGCCCCCAATACATAGGGCCCCATTTGGCTTCGAAGGGGTAATGTTGATAGAACACGTGGTATTCGCCACGAAAGTACACGACCCCGTTAGGGTCGTTCATCCAGCCTGCCGGGGGGGCGATATGATAATCGGGTCGATAATCCTGGATGACGCGAGACAGGCCATCAGTCAGTGCACGCTGCGCAAGGTCGAGGCAGGAAGACATTGGATCGCTGATGTTATTTGACGGCATGGTCATAGGGCCTGTACTCGGACTGCGTGCAGGGAGACATCACTGCGCGGGTTTTCAACAGTGTGGGGGGGGCGCTTCAAGGCAGTGCCGTCCTCGCCGAACAGGTGCAGGTTGTCGATGTCCAGCTGCAGCTCGACCCGATCGCCAGCCTGCCAGCCGGCGCTGACCTCACAACGACAGATCAGTGGCTCGTCCTGACCTGTTTCGAGGTGCACATACGTTTCGCTGCCAAGGTATTCGACCCCGGTCACGACGATTCCGGCGTCTGCCTCTGCCGCTTTGAGCGAAATGTGCTCGGGGCGAACCCCCAGGGTCAGCAGCGTACCCGCCGCCAGGTCGGCGCTCTCGAAGGGCAGGGTGGTCATGCCCAACACGGGGGCGTCGACCAGGCTGGTGGCTCCCGGGGCCTGCAGGCGTGCCGCCAGAAAATTCATTTTGGGCGAGCCGAGGAAACCGGCGACAAAGCGGCTTGCTGGACGCTCATAGAGTTCACGCGGTGAGCCGACCTGCTCTACGCGACCGCCGTTGAGCACAACAATTTTATCCGCCAGGGTCATCGCCTCCACCTGATCGTGGGTGACGTAGACCATTGTCGAGCCAAGTCGATCATGCAGCCGGGCGATTTCGTTGCGCATCTGCACCCGCAAGGATGCATCCAGATTGGAGAGCGGCTCATCGAACAACAAAATGTCCGGTTCGCGCGCCATGGCCCTACCCATCGCCACACGCTGACGCTGCCCGCCAGACAGTTCCTTTGGCTTGCGTTGCAGCAGTTTGTCCAACTGCAGGATTTGCGCAGTTTTCAGCACGCGCTCGCGCAGACTGGTCTTTTCAGTCTTGGCCAGTTTGAGACCAAAGCTGATGTTGTCGTAGACGCTCATATGCGGGTACAGCGCATAAGACTGAAACACCATGCCGACGCCACGCTCGCGCGGTTCCAGGTCGTTGACCCTTCGCCCGTCAATCAACAAGTCGCCGCCGCAGATGGAATCCAGCCCGGCGATCAGTCGCAGCAGGGTCGACTTTCCGCAACCCGAAGGGCCAACGAAGACCACGAATTCACCCGCAGCAATCTCCAGGCTGACGTCGCGAAGAATCCGTGCGCCGCCCAATTGTTTGTTCACATTATCTAGCTTCAATTTGATCACGATGCTGTTCCTTGTAGTTGTTGGGCATCAACCCTTTAGCGCGCCGGCAGTGAGGCCGGAAACGATTCGACGCTGGAAGATCAGCACCAGGACCACCAGTGGGACGGTGACCAGTACCGATGCGGCCATCAACAGCCCCCAAGGCAGCTCATGGGGGCTCCCGCCGGAAATCAAGGCGATGGCAACAGGCACCGTGCGTTGTGAGTCTGTAAGGGTGAAGGTCAAGGCGAACAGAAACTCGTTCCACGCGGCGATAAAGGCCAACAAACCGGTGGTGACCAGTGCGGGCCATAGCAGTGGCAACAGCACCCGGGTAAGCGTGACCCAGGGCGAAGCGCCATCCATGATTGCCGCTTCTTCCAGTTCATGAGGGAGTTGACCCATGAACGTGGTCAGCACCCAGACGGTGAAGGGCAGGGTGAAAATGGTGTAGCTCAGGATCAACGCCCAAGACGTGTTGTACAGGCCCAGAGCGCGGATCACTTCGAACAGCCCCGACAGTACCGCGACCTGGGGAAACATCGACACGCCCAGCACCATCATCAATACCGTGCCACGCCCACGGAATTTCACTCTTCCCAAGGCATAGGCGGCAGTCACACTGAGGAACAGCGCCAGCGTCACCACGCAAAGCGCGACCGTCAGCGAGTTACCGATAGCCCGCAGGAATGAGGCTTGGTGGAGTACCGTCGCATAGTTGGAAAAGTCGGGACTGTCGACCCAGTAACTGACCTCGAACAAAGCGCTGGACGGCTTTAGTGACGTCACGATGGCGTAATAGAAAGGGAAGACCGCATACAGCAACAAAACCCCGATCAGGCACCAGAACCCGAAGCGCAACAGCGCTTTTTTGAGTAAGCGCAGGCTCATGCTCGAACCTCCATTTGACGGCGTCCGAGGTAGAGGTAAAGCATGGCGATTACCGCAACGACCAGAAACAGCAGAGTCGAGGCCGCGCTGCCATAGCCAACATCCTGGAACTCCACCAAGTGTTGGCGGGCATAGACCGACATGCTCATGGTGCTGGAAGAGTTTGAGGTCAGCACATAGATGACGTCGAATACCCGCAGGGAATCGAGGATGCGGAAGATCGCGGCCACCAACAAGGCTGGCATCAACAGTGGAAGCGTAACGCGCCAGAACACTTTCAGCGGATGAATACCATCGACCTTGGCGGCTTCGTAACAATCGCTCGGCAACATCTGCAAGGCAGCCAGCATCAGTAGCGTGACAAAAGGCACCGTCTTCCAGACGTCGACGATGATGACCGCCCACATCGACAGATCCGCATCTGCTGTCCAGGCCAGGGGAGCATCAATCAGGCCGACGCTCAGCATCATGTGATTGATGATGCCGAACTGGTCGTTGAGCATCCATGACCAGATCTTCGCCGAGACAATGGTAGGAATTGCCCACGGAATCAGAATCAGCGCACGCACCAGGGAGCGGCCGGTGAACTTGGTGTTCAGCAGCAACGCCACCAGCAGCCCCAGGACGACTTCCAGTCCCACCGACACCACGGTGAAATGCAACGTGTTGCGCACGGCGTTCCACCATTGTGGATCAACCAGGATGCCCGACCAGTTGGCGCCGTCGCGGGACAGATAATTGCTCAAGCCCACGAAGGATCCGCCACCGGTGTCCGCCAGGTCGGCGTCGGTCAGGCTGAACCAGAATGTCCGTAGCAGCGGCCAGGCGGCCACCAGGGCCAGACACAGCAACATCGGTGTCAGAAACAGCCAGGCAGCGCGTATTCGGCGACGCTCTATGGGGGTTTCCCTGATGAGCAGGCGCTCATCAGGGCAGGCATGGGTAATAGAGGCAGGCATGGTGATTTTCTTCCTTGTGGCTTACCAGTTCTTGCGTTTGATGCGCGTGAGTTCGCTTTCCAGTTCGGCCAGTGCCTGATCGACAGGCAACTCGCCTGCCAGCACGCCATGCACTCGATCGAAGAACGCATTGGAGACCCGTGGGTAACGCTCGGCGGTGATTGAGGCGGGACGCATGACCCCGTCGCTGAGAATGCTGTGGAGCTGACTGTAATAAGGCATTGACGCGAGCAATTCGGGGTCCTGATACAGCGACTCGATAACCGGGTTATAGGCGCCGATCAGGGCACGGTGTTTTTGCTCTTGAGCACTGGTGAGGTAGCTCACCAACTCTGCCGCGAGTTTGGGATGAGCGCTGTAACGGGATACCGCCAGGCCCCAGCCGCCGAGCGTGGACGCATGGCTACCGGTCATGCCGCCTCGGGGCAGGGGAGCAACCCCAACCTTGTCCTTGACGACACTGTCCTGGCTTTGCACCAGGGCCCAGACATAAGGCCAGTTACGCATGAACAACGCATTTCCCGACTGGAATACGCCACGTCCTTCTTCCTCGGTGTAGTTGAGTACGCCGCGTGGGGAGATGTCGCCTACCCAGCTTTTCGCCAGGGCCAAAGCAGTTCTTGAGGCCTGACTGTTGACCACGATCTCTCCGCGTGGATTGACCAGCCCGCCTTCCGGTTGGCTGCTGATCCACTCCAGCGCATTACACGTCAGCCCCTCGTAAGCGCGTCCCTGGAAGATATAACCCCACGCATTGGCGTTCCCGGCGTTGCGTTCAGCCTGTTGAACCTCCCTGGCGGTAGTGGTCATTTCCTCCCAGGTCTGGGGAACCTGCTTGTTGTACTTCTCGAGCAAGTCCTTGCGGTAATACAGCAGGCCCGAGTCGGTGAACCACGGCATCGTTACTAGCCGTCCATTCACAGTCGCGTTATCCACCTGTGCCTGGAAGTAGCCTTGCGTCGCATCGGCGGGCAGCACGTCGCGCAAATCCAGCAGATGT
This sequence comes from Pseudomonas sp. PA-5-4B, assembly GCF_021606215.1. NCBI lineage: Bacteria > Pseudomonadati > Pseudomonadota > Gammaproteobacteria > Pseudomonadales > Pseudomonadaceae > Pseudomonas > Pseudomonas sp. PA-5-4B. The sequence goes on from NZ_WKDB01000004.1 coordinate 44,190, forward strand.
TTGGCCAGCATCCCGGGCCACACCATATCGATTTGAATGATGTCGATGTCAGTGGACTGCGCGCTGAGAATTTGTTGGTAGAACGACAACCTCTCGGTCGCCGAGTTAGGCGTGGAAACCACTTGGACGTTGTGGCCGGTCTGTTTGGACCATGCCTCGACTGCCTCTTTGCAGAGTTGCAGCTCCGCACCCACCGCGCCGCACGAGATCGTCAAATCGGCTGCGTTCGAGACGGATGGAAGTCCGACACAGAGGGTGAACAGTGCGGCAGGAAGAAGAGATTTCAGATGTTTCATTGATCACCCTTTATTTTTGTTTTTAGAGAAGTTAACGTTAACACGGCCAAATGTATCAGCGTATTTGCGATAAGACATCCTTTTTTCGCCAATTGGAACAACTCGCAACTCACGCAAAAAAGCCCGGTCGCGGGAGCAAACAATAAAAAAATAGGAAATCCACCATGCGGAAAGGATCAAACTGGCTACTTGCAGGTGTGCTCGGCACATCGGCGGCAACCTCTCAGGCCATGACTCTGGAAGAGCGCATGGCCGCGTTTGAAGCCCGTGCCAGCGCAGCAGAACAGCGTGCAGCCGCGGCTGAACAGCAGACCCAAGCACTTGCCAGGGAACTGCAGCAGATCAAACTCGCCACACCTCCCTTGCAGCCCGCCGCGTCTACAGAGAAAGTCATTGCGGAGCCTGCTTTGGACACCCGGGTGGCGAAACTCGAAGCCCGTCAGCAAAGCCTGGAGAAAGAGGGCAATACCGGACACCTCACGGATGGGTTCAGCTTCCACGGCTATGCCCGCTCTGGATTGCTGGTCGACGAAGGGCTTGGTGGTGGCCGTGGTGGCCCTTATACAACGCCGGCCGGCTCGGTCGGTGGCGCAGTCGGGCGACTCGGTAACGAGGACGACACCTACATGCGTATAGACCTGTCGAAAGAAATCTATGCGCAAAACGGTACCCGTTCCAAATTCACGGTCTCCATCGCCGACGGGGTGGAAAGCTCCAATGACTGGACGGCCGACGAGAGCAAACTGAACGTACGCCAGGTGTTCACCGCGCTCGACCATGTGGCGGCGTTCAAAGGGAATTCAGTGTTCGAGAACGCCACGCTGTGGGCAGGCAAGCGATTTGATAGAGATAATTTCGATATCCACTGGTTGGACTCTGACGTTGTCTACCTGGCCGGCACCGGCGGTGGCATTTACGATGTGCAGATGAACAAGAATTGGCGCTCCAATTACTCCTTGATTGGGCGTAGCTACGGGGATTTCAGTCAGGGCGGTATTAATGCCAATGTGGAAAGCTACATCCTGACCTCCAACCAGTTCTTCGAGGAGGGTCAATGGCAGTGGATGTACAACGCCATCGGCGCAAAGAAAAACGATTTCGGTACCCGCACCAATAAGGCAGGTTTGACGCCTGCGAATTCCGGCTTGCACACCATGTTGGCCAATCACCAGAAAAACTTTTTCGGCAGAGAAGGCTTCTTCAAAACCGCGCTGCTCTATGGGCAAGGCCTGGGGGCCGAGGTCAAGAACGTTGGCTCGGACGGTGAACTGATTGACGACGCCCGCGCTCTGCGTCTTGCACTTTACGGTGAGACGCCTATTGCGCCTGACTGGCGCATCGGGCCCAGTTTGCTGGCCGAACAGAGCAAGGACAGATACGTCAAGGGTGACGACTACCGCTGGCTAACCCTCAACGTGCGATTGGCTAACCAAATCAACAGCAACTTCGAGATGGCCTACGAAATGAGTTGGCAAACCATGAAGCTCGACCCCAAGGGCTATCTACAACGTAATGCGGTCGACGGTAACTTCTGGAAATTCACTGTCGCCCCGACATTCAAACTTGACGTTGGAGATCTTCTCACACGCCCCGAATTGCGAGTGTTCGCAAGCTTCATGAACTGGTCTTCGGATCTGGACAGATTCAGTACCACAGACTCCTTTGGCATGACGGACTTCCACGCTGGAGGCGTATGGCAATACGGCATACAGATGGAAACCTGGTTTTAATATTTGAACGCGTCCGGCCAACCGCCTTCAGCGCACCTGTCGGCTGTTGTCGCAAACAGAGATGTCGGCTGCAGACATCTGCTTTGAAGTTGGCTATGAAGACCTCTCTAACTTCAACAGACACTTTCGCATCGAAATGGAACAGACACCGAGCGAATATCGTCGCGGAACAGGCAATGACGTTATTCAATCGAAACGGTGCTCATCAATCCCTGCCTTTCACCAAAGCGCATTGAGTAAGTGATTACCGGTCGAAGCTGATCAGCCAGCAGTTGTCCCTACGACAAGAAAATGAGGAAATGACGATGATATTGCCTCGCGCAGTGGTATTTGGCGAAGCCCTGACTGAATCGCCCCGGGTTTCGTAGACACCTCTTTGCCTTACATTGGATTAATATCGAGCCGTGTGAGTTGCATGGGATTAATCATTAAGATGGGGGGCCGTAACATAACGCATTTACGTCCCCCGGTAACCGGGGCAAGTTGGATTTCTTGCCTATACGGTTAAGTTATTTCAGCAAATGAATGCTTCATGAGTCTCCAGGTGGCGGCCTATTGGCCGCCCCTGATCCAAAAGTGCAGAAGCATTGAGTCTTAATAACAAGCTTCCGCAACCTATGAAGCCTCAATCTTCAATGTTGCCCATCGCTGTGGTATTGAAGCCGCCATCGACATACAGTATTTCGCCGCTAATTCCGGACGCCAGCTCCGAACACAAGAATGCGCCAGCGTTGCCAACTTCTTCGATAGTAACGTTGCGGCGCAGTGGAGTCTGCGCCTCGTTAGCCGCGAGCATCTTGCGGAAGTTCTTGATACCTGATGCGGCCAGCGTGCGTATCGGGCCAGCCGAGACGGCATTGACGCGAGTGCCTTGCGGGCCTAGTGAGCCGGCAAGATAACGTACACTGGCTTCGAGAGAGGCTTTTGCCATGCCCATGACGTTATAGTTAGGCATGGTGCGTTCCGCGCCCAGGTAGGAAAGACAGAGTGCACAATGCAGTCCAGGCTGTCCCAATGAGCGCCCAAGGCTCGCGGCGCAGTTGCTGTCCCAGGTTGATTCTCTCGGGCAGCAGGTCGACCGGATGGGCAAGAAGAACGACCGCTACCAAACCATCATCGAGCAGCTCACCCACGAAATCGCCTGGTTCAAACGTAACAAGTTTGCCAAGCGCAGTGAGCAATTGAGCCCTGCCCAAGGCTGCCTGCTCGACACCGACATCGCGGCCATCGAAGCCGAGCTGAAGGCGTTGAATCCGCCGGCCGCGCCGGCCTGGCTATCGCCCGCTCGACACTGGCGCAGTGGGTCGGCCAAACTGGCGTGCAGTTCCAACCCTTGGTCGACGCACTGCGCGAAACAGTGCTTGCTCAAGGCGTGATCCACGCTGACGAAACGCCGGTGCAGATGCTCGCGCCGGGCGAGAAGAAAATCCATCGCGCTTATGTCTGGGCCGAATGCACTACGCCTTTTTCGGCGCTCCAGGCAGTGGTGTACGACTTCAGCCCAAGCCGTGCGGGCGAACATGCACGCAACTTTCTTGGCCCGTGGAATGGCAAGCTGGTTTGCGATGATTTTGCCGGCTACAAAGCCAGCTTCCAACAAGGCATCACCGAAATCGGCTGCCAGGCCCACGCCCGCCGCAAGTTTTTCGATTTGCACGCGACGAATAAAAGCCAACTGGCTGAGCAGGCGCTGCACTCAATTGGCGGGTTGTACGAAATTGAACGGCAAGCGCGGGAAATGACCGACGAAAATCGCTGGCGAATACGCCAGGAAAAAGCGGCCCCCATTATCGACGCACTGCATACCTGGATGTTGGCCCAGCGTGATCTTGTGCCCGAAGGGTCGGCTATCGCGAAAGCTCTGGATTACAGCCTCAAACGCTGGACGGCACTGACTCGATATCTCGAGGACGGGGCTGTGCCCATAGATAATAACGCGGTCGAAAATCAGATAAGGCCGTGGGCACCTGGACGCTCGAACTGGTTGTTCGCCGGGTCGCTACGCAGCGGTAAACGGGCAGCTGCGATCATGAGCTGGATTCAGTCCGCCCGCATGAATGGGCATGATCCTTATGCGTATCTGAAAGATGTGCTGACGCGCCTGCCGACGCAGCGAGCAAGTGAGATCGACCAACTGCTGCCAGAGCATTGGATCTCGGCCTGACGTTCTCAACGTGAGGGTGCTCTTGCATTAGAATGACCGCTCAACTCATATGGAACAGGATTGATCCGAATGGAAGCGCGAGCCACTTTTTCCTCCAAGAATGTCAAACCAACTGACCTGACTCTCACGCCCGAAATTACAACAGGCTTACCAGTGTCGATCAGCTCCATGGAAAAGTCCTATACAGGAGCTATCGATGGTATTTCTTCAACAGCCTTTACTGCGGCGTTCGACCAAGCGTCAAGAAGGGGCAGCTACATCGCGATGGAGAGTTTCAAGGGTACGGTGAATGGGGTAGAGGGTTCCTTTAACTTCATTCATTCCGCCTCCACTACCGGAATTGATCGTGCAGATGAGTTTTTCTGCATAGTTGGAGGCAGTGGTACGGACGGTTTGAAAGGGATATCAGGGTCAGGAGGGATCACAATTGACACCGATGGAACGCACCATATTTGGTTGAATTACCACCTCGAATAATTTAACAAACCGTAAGGGGCACCGCCCCTGACGCACCAGGGAGGTGTCCTGGCTAGGTGCTTACCGTGGCTTTGCCGGACGCTTACCTTTGATCGACGGTAACAATCCACGCAAAGGTAATGTGTGACCACACAGGCTGCAGTTGCCCCGGGCACTGCGTGCAAGGGGATATATTTTCATGGTAAAAAGTTTTATTGACTAAAATATTATATGGGGTAATTATTTCTCTGCATCTGCTTCATGCAGAGTCATCTTCAGGGTTACCCCGATGAGTCATAAAGCCCAATTCTCCCTCGCGACTTCTTATGTCGAGGCCAATGAGTCTTCATTGGCCACTCGCGTGGCGCCGCTGCTGATGCAGGGGTTTCCCGCCGCGCCGGAACACCGGGTAACGTGGAGCAACTGGATGCGCGCGCCCTTCAATCAATGGGGGTTTCGTCATCTGTCTCGACTGCGCCCCAGCATTGATGTGTCGGCGGGGCCAGGGCCTGCCGGTCAGATCCAGGAGGCGCCGCGCGCGCTGGATCAGCTGTGTTTCGACAGTGAGAGTGGGCTGGGCATCCGTGTGATCGAGCACCTCGTCGCCAGCCAGACGGACGCCTTTTTGGTGATGCAGGGTGACACGGTGTTGTACGAGCGCTACTTCAACGGTCAGCGCGCCTGTGACCGGCACATCATGTTCTCGGTCACCAAGTCGCTGATCGGTACCTTGGGTGAACAGTTGGTGACGAGCGGCGTGCTCAAGCCCGAGCGGCCGGCCGCTTACTACGTGCCTGAACTGGCGGGCAGCGCATTTGGCGATGCGACGGTGCGCCAATTGTTCGATATGGCGGTGGGCATCGACTACAGCGAAGTGTATGACGACCCCAATTCACAAAGCTCGCAGTACGGCTATGCCTGCGGCTTTCAACCCGCACCGGCGCAGTACGCGCAGTTCGAATCGTTGTACCAGTACTTGCCATCCCTCAAGAAACGCGGCAGCCACGGGGGCTTTTTCCATTATGTGACGGCCACCACCGAAGCCTTGGCGTGGGTCATGGAACGTGCCTCGGGCAAGGCCTGCAGTCAGATGCTGGAGGAGGTCTGGGGGCGCCTGGGATGCGAGCGCGACGGCTATTTTTTGGCCGATCCCTGGGGCCGTAACGTGGCCGGGGCGGGCTTCAGCGCCACCTTGAGAGACATGGCGCGTTTCGGTCGCCTGCTGGCCAACAACGGTTGCCACGACGGCGTTGAGCTGCTGTCGCCCGAGACTGTGGCCCGTATCACCGCCGGCGCGGATCCAGCGATCTACGCGCAAAATGCTGAGTTCTCCCGCTGGACGCCCGGTGCGTCCTATCTAAGCCAGTGGTACGTGTTCAACGACCACAGCCAGGCCCTGATGGCCGGGGGTATTCACGGCCAGTACCTGTTCATCGACAAGCCGTCCGGCGTAGTGATCGTCAAGCAGTCTTCGCTTACCGATGCGGTCAGCCCATTTGATACTGACAGCGTGCGCATGCTGCGCGCGATCGCCGCCCACCTGAGCCACTGACCCACGCCAAACAATAAGAGTTTTGCGTTCTATTCACCTGGCTTGCCCAGGTGTTGGCGGCGCCCTGCGTCGCCATTGACTGCCCTGTAACAACAATAATTCCACAGGAGCTTCTTATGGTATTCAGCAAGCGTTTCTCTCGAGCGCTGTTGGCGGTCGGCTTACCCTTGACCACCCACGTCGCATTCGCGGGCTACACCTTTGAGGACGGCGATCTCAAGGGCGAAGTCAATCTCACCGCAGGCGGGGCAACGTTGTTTACCCGTGGGGTCAACTTCGGCAGCGGCCGGGTCGATGCGCGCAACGGTAAAAACGGCGGCGCCCGGATCAACTGGCAAGAGGTTTACGTAAAACCGGGGGTCAAACTCGAGTACGCGCTGCAACCGGATTTCAGCCTGCTCGCGGGCGGTTCCCTGGTGGCGGCGAGCACCTTTGGCGATGGTGATGCGGGTGGCTTCAGCCGCAGCTCCGATGGCAAGGCCGCCGCCGAAGAACTCTATGGCGGTTTTCGCGCCGGCGAGTGGAAGCTCACCGCCGGCCGCCAGAACTACATGATCGGTACGGGGTTCATCGTCATGGATGGCAACCTCGACCAGTTCAAGGATGGCGCCTACTGGCTCGGCCCGCGAACCGCGTTCAGGGATTCGGCGATCCTCGCCTGGGATCATGGTGCGCTGAGGTCTCAGGCTTTCACCTTGCGCACCGATGATGACTTGGGCGATTTTCGCATGACCGGCGTCAACCTGGATTACAACCTCGATGACCAGGTGACGCTCGGCGCCATGGCCATGAAGGTCAATGCCCTTGGCCCCAGAGGTAGCACGCTCCCGCGCCGCCGGGACGGGATGCAGGTGTACAACCTGCGGGCGCTCAACGCCAAAGTGCCCGGCGTACAGGCGCTGACGCTGAATGCTGAGTACGCGCTGGAGCGGGGCAGCGGCGAGGGTGTCGATTACGCTGCCAGCGCCTGGTATGCCCAGGCCGACTATGCCTTCAACACCTTGCCGCTGACGCCGGTCCTTGGCTACCGCTACGCGAGCTTTTCCGGCGACGACAACCTCACCGACAACCGGCAAAAAGCCTGGGACCCACTGAGCAAAGGCTTCGTCGACTGGAGCACGTGGCTGGTCGGGGACGTGGTCGGCAATTACCTGCTGTTCAACAGCAACGAAAATGTCCAGCAGTTCTCCCTCAAGACCCACCTCAACGAAACCCTGACCCTCGGCGCGATTCACTACCAGTTCTGGCTGGATGAGAAAAACTACCTGGGCGCACCGGTCAGCGATCGGCGCTTTGCCGACGAAAGTGTGGTTTTCCTCGACTGGACACCCACGCCGTCGTTCTATACGTCGCTGTCCTACAACTGGGTCAAGCCACTGGCCGCCGCCAAACAGGTGTTTGGCGATGACCAGACGTTCAGTGCGCTGGAACTGTATTTCACCTACCGCTATTAAGTGCTGCGAGCCATCGCGGCCGCGCTGGAGTGTTTTGATCATGAACAGATTTCTGCGTAATACCGTGCTGGGCACTGTCGCCTCGTTGCTCATCAGTGGTGTTTGCCTGGCTGAAGAACGCACCGTACGGATCTACAACTGGATCGAATACCTGCCACCCGAAGTGCTGAAGAGCTTCGAGGAAGAAACCGGCATTCGGCCTATTTATGATGTGTTCGACAGTGCCGAAACCATGGAGTCCAAACTCTTGACGGGCAACTCCGGGTACGACGTGGTGTTCCCCGGCACCGCTAACCTGGGGCACTTGATCACGGCCGGTGCCGTGCAACCGCTGGACCGCAAGCAGTTGCCCAACTGGCAGCACCTGGACCCGCAGTTCATGCAGTCCCTGGAAGCCGTGGGTGACACCGGCAACCGCTACGCCGCGCCTTACCTGTGGGGCACCACATTGATCGGCTACAACGTCGACAAGGTGCGCAAAGCCCTCGGCCCCGACGTGCAAATGAACAGCTGGGACATCATCTTCAAGGAAGAAAACCTCGCCAAGCTCGCCAGTTGTGGCGTGGGTTTCCTCGACGCCGGCAACGAGATCCTGCCGATTGCCTTGCACTACAAGGGCCTCGACCCTAATAGCCAGAAGCGTGAGGACTATGTGCAAGCCCAGGCGGTGATGATGAAGATTCGCCCTTACGTGACTTACTTCAACTCGTCGCGCTACGGCATGGACCTGGCCAACGGTGATATCTGTGTGGGCGTGGGCTGGTCCGGCGGCGTCGCACTGGCCATGCGTCTGGCAGATGCCGCCGGCAAGGGCGTCAAGGTCCAGATGGCACTGCCCAAGGAAGGCGCGCCGATGTGGTCGGACGTGATGATGATCCCGGCCAAGGCCCCTGATCTGGCGGAGGCCCATGCGTTCATCAATTACATCCTGCGCCCGGACGTGATTGCCCGTATCAGCAACAAGATCGGCTACCCCAACCCGAACAGGGACGCTACCGCGCTGGTGGACGCCAGCATCCGCAACGACCCCAACATGTATGTGCCGGACGAAGCGCGCAAGACCCTGTTTGCCCTGGAGCCGATTCCGGCCGCCGTGGAGCGCATCCGTACCCGCGCCTGGACCGCCATCAAGAGCAACCGATGATCTGTGTGGCCCGGTGCGTGCGCGCCGGGCTCGACTCAGGAGGCAATCAGGCCTGCATGCCGTAAAACACCAGCTCGGTGATACGCCTGACCTGCAGGGAGTGCGCGTCGATATCCGGGTGTTCCTGGTTTACCAGCCTGAACAATTGCAGGTGCGAATAGTCGTTCAACAGGAACGCGGCCAATTCCACATCGAGTTGCGCGCGCAGCTTGCCGGCCCGTTGCAGTTCCCGCAGCAGTTCGCTGATTTCGGCCCTGAGCGCATCGTTCATGGCCCGGTAGCCTTCGGGCAGTCCATTGCTGCCGCCGAACAGGATCAGCGGCAGCAGTTCACGCCACAGGCTGGGGTGCATGACCTCCAGGGCATAGCCCGTGAGCAGGCGTTCCAGGTGGCAGAGCGCTTCGACCGGGTCGTCTATTTGGTGGATCAGGCTGCGGGTGTCGCTGATCGCGCGTTGATCGGCGTGGTGCAGGATCTCCAGGATGATTTCCTGCTTGTTGCCGAAGTACTTGAACACCGTCGGCGGCGACACTCCGGCCTGGCTGGCGATCTGTTCGATGGTGGTGTTCTGGAAACCCTGGCGCTCAAACAGTTCGACCGCAGCTTCACTGATAGCTTGCCGGCGCTCGGCTTTCTGACGTTCACGCAGTCCACTCACAGGAGATCCTTGTCACGAATAATAAAGAGGGGCGCGTGTCGGCCCCATACCCCTGCAAAATACTTAATTGGGTAAAGCTTTTAAAGCACTAATTGCCATTCAAGGAGTTTGCCGCCGGTGCTTCTTCATACGGTAAGCAAATTGAGCACGGCTGAGCCCCACGAGCCTGGCGGCCGCGGCCAGGTTGCCGGCGCTTTGTTGCAATGCTTCAGTGATCAGGCGCGATTCAAGGCCTTCAATGGAAACCCCCTGGTCCAACGGGTCGAGGGTATCCAGCAGCGTCGAGCGAGGCGCCTGCGCGGTATTTGACAGGCTGCCTTGGTCGTCGAGGCCATAGGGCTCGGCGGGCATCGGTTCGTTGCGAAACAGATGCACCAGGTCAATGGCCTGGCCTTCGTCGCTGGCGATCAGGCCGCGTTCGATGAGGTTTTGCAGCTCGCGCACATTGCCCGCGAAGTCGTAGCGCAGCAACGTCTTCAGGGCGCGCATGGTCAGGCCTGCCGGGGTCCGGGCGTAGTCCTGGCAGAAGCGCGTCAGGAACGCATTGATCAGTAGCGGGATGTCGTCCCGGCGTTCACGCAGCGGGGGCAGGGCGATGGGGTAAACGTTCAGCCGGTAGAACAGGTCTTCGCGAAAGCTTCCGTCTGCCACCGCTTTACGCAGGTCGATATTGGTGGCGGCCACCACGCGCACATCCACCTTGATCCCGCGCACCCCGCCGACCCGTTCGATTTCCCGTTCCTGCAAGGCTCGCAGCAACTTGCTTTGCCCGGGCAGGCTGAGGCTGGTGATTTCATCCAGGAACAGGGTGCCACCCTGGGCCCGTTCGAATCGCCCTGGGCGCGAGTGCGTAGCGCCGGTATAGGCGCCGCGTTCGACACCAAAGAGTTCGGCCTCCACCAGGTTATCCGGGATGGCGGCGCAATTGAGTGCCACAAACGGGTTGTCATGGCGACGACTGAGCTGGTGCAGCTGGCGCGCAAACATCTCTTTGCCCACACCGGACTCACCGCTGATCAGCACCGTCGCGGGCGTCAGTGCAACCCTTTGCAGCGCTTGCATCGCCGCGTTGAACGCGGCACTGGCGCCTACCAACGGTTGCGGCTGGCGGGTTCCGCCACTGCTGCCCACGGGGCCTGCGAGCGTGGGGGTGGCAGGGCCAGTGACGGCCTGGGACACATTCAGGTAGCGCAGGTCCTGTTCGACATCACCCCATTGCTCGGCCGTCTTGCCAATCACGCGGCAACGGCGATGGCCCATGCCACGGCATTCCACTTCGCGGAAAATCACCATTTGCCCGAAGAGGCCACTGACGAAGCCGATGGCGTAGCCGGTTTCGGTCCAGCACACCGGGTCCTGGCCGATGCCGTAGGCCCCCACATGTTCATCGGCTTCGCACGAGTGGTGCCAGAGAAATTCCCCTTCATAGAACCCCGAGTCGGCATCGAACTTGAAGTGCAGCGGTTCGACCTTGGTCATGCCTTCCAGGGTGTGCAGGTGTGTCCCGGCGCGAAACACCGCGGCGGCATCGGCCTGTGGCCAGCGCTCGCGGATCAAGCGCGCATCCCGTGCGCCGGAGGCATAACCGGTGCGGGTGAACAGGCCCCGGGCCTGGTCCAGTCCCAGGCGCTCGATGACCTCGGCGCGCAGGGCGCCGAACGACGAACTGTGCAGCAACAACATGCGTTGATCGTTGAGCCAGATGCGCCCGTCTTCAGGGGAAAAGAACAGGCAGTCGGCCAGTTCCGCAGTGGTGGGCGAGCTGCTGTCACTGAGTTGGCGACTGTCGCCTCGCGGAGGGTAGGGCGCGCTGGCCACCCGGTCGTCGGGCAGCGCGCTGTGGGGATTAGTCATTGTTATGCCCCTGCAAAGCGAGTGATCGATATGAGCAACTGCTCAGATAGTTATAAAACATAACCTTATCAATTGAACAAGTGGCTGAGCCCGGGTTTTTTGCGGGTCAACGCCCCAGGCGTGTGAGCGTTGCGCGGCAGGCCTCGACCCAGAGCCCTCGCCGGTTTATGTGCGCGCCGTTGCGTGCAAGCGGCACAGCCTTTGCTCAAGACTGGATGCGGCGTTTGCACCCTGTGCAGACGATGACAATTACAAGAACCGGAGTTGCCAATGCCAGTGTCTGAAACCACCCCCTTTCTACAGCGGGCCATCGCGTCCGAATGCCTGTTCAACGGCGACTGGATTCCCGTGTCGGGATCTGTGATTGACGTGATTGAACCCGCCACCGGCGAACCCCTGATGCGCTGCGCCATGGCCAACGCGGCCGACATCGCCATCGCCTGCCGCAGTGCGGCCCTGGCGCAGCCGGCCTGGGCTGCGTTGGGCCCACGGGAGCGCGCCGAGGTGTTTCACAAGGCGGCGGACCTGGCCCAGCGATCCTTCGCCGAGCTGGCGCTGTACGTCGCCCGGGAAACCGGGGGCGCGTTGTTCAAGGGCGAGCACGAAGTGCGTGAAGCGATTGTGCTGCTGCATCAGGCGGCGGGGCTGTTGTCCCAACCTCACGGGGTGGTGCTGCCCAGTGCAGCCGGCCGACTGTCCTATGCACGGCGCCAGCCCCACGGCGTGGTCGGGGTGATTTCACCGTTCAACTTTCCGCTGGTGCTGTCACTGCGCTCAGTGGCCCCGGCGCTGGCGGCAGGCAATGCAGTGGTGCTCAAGCCTGACCCGCAGACCCCGGTCAGTGGGGGTTTTCTCATTGCCCGGCTGTTTGAAGAGGCGGGCTTGCCCAAGGGCCTGCTGCAGGTGATGCCCGGCGCGGCGCCGGCGGGGGAAGCGCTGTGCCGCGATCCGAATGTGCGGATGATTGCGTTCACCGGGTCGACGGCGGCGGGGCGCAAAGTCGCTGAAGTGGCCGGGCGACACCTGAAAAAGGTTGCGCTGGAGCTGGGCGGGAAAAACCCGCTGATCATTCTTGAAGACGCCGACCTCGACCTGGCCGCGAGCAATGCAGCCTGGGGCGCCTGGCTGCATCAGGGGCAAATCTGCATGGCGACCGGGCTGATTCTCGTGCATCAATCCATCGCTGAAAGCCTCACCCGCAAGCTGGTGGACAAGGCCCGGACACTCACGGTGGGCAATGCCGCCCGGGGTGAAGCGGCGCTCGGCCCGTTGATCAACCAACGGCAATTGCTGCGCGTGCACGAGATCGTCAGTGACAGCCTGCAGGCCGGCGCACGGCTCGAGGCGGGCGGCGACTATGACCGGTTGTTCTACCAGCCCACCGTACTCAGTGGCGTACGTCCGGGCATGCGCGCCTTTGAGGAAGAGCTGTTCGGCCCGGTGGCCACGGTGGTCAGCTTTACCACCGACGAGGAAGCGATCGAACTGGCCAACCGCACGGAGTACGGCCTCTCGGCCGCCATCATCTCGCCGTCGGTTGGGCGCGCCATGGCCATCGGTGAGCGGCTGGACTGCGGCCTGCTGCACATCAACGACCAGACCGTGGCCGACGAATGCATCAACCCGTTCGGCGGGCGCGGTGCTTCCGGCAACGGCGGCAGCGTCGGCGGGCCGGCCGACTGGGACGAGTACAGCCAGTGGCAGTGGGTCACGCTGAAAAATACGCCGCCTGTCTATCCATTCTGAGCCATAGCCGTTCTGGGCGCTGGCTCATCGCTTTGTTACCCCCGTGCCTATACAAAAATAAGAGGGCTTGAACATGAACCTGTACAACAAAACCCTGATTGTCACCGGCGTCGCTTCAGGCATTGGCGCCGAACTGGCGCGGCTCGCGCGTTTCCAGGGGGCCACGGTGATCGGCGTGGATCGCCATGAACCGCAACTGACCCTGGATGGTTTCTTCCAGGCTGACCTGGGTGACCCTGTCAGCATTGATGCGCTGGTGGCGCGCCTGCCCGCGCGGGTCCACGGGCTGTGCAACATCGCTGGTGTGCCCGGTACGGCGCCCGTGCACGCGGTGGCCACGGTCAATTACCTGGGGCTGCGGCACCTGGCTCAATCGCTGCTGCCACGCATGCCGGCGGGCGGCAGCATCGTCAATGTCGCCTCGGTGCTTGGCGCGCAATGGCCGCAACGGCTGGAGCTGCACAAGGCGCTGGCCGCGATACCCAGCTTCGAGGCCGGGCAGCAGTGGCTGGCGGCCAATCCGGTGGAGCAGGGCAGCTGTTATCAATACTTCAAGGAGGCGCTGATCGTGTGGAGCTTCCAACAATCCCAGGGCTGGTTTCGCGATCACTCGGTGCGTATCAACTGCGTGGCGCCGGGGCCGGTGTTTACCCCGATTCTCGGCGATTTCGTCAGCATGCTCGGGCCGCAGCGGGTGGCCGAGGACAGCCAGCGCATGACCCGTCCAGCCCTGGCCGATGAGGTGGCGGCGGTGATTGCCTTCCTCTGCTCGGATGCTGCGCGCTGGGTCAACGGGGTCAATCTACCGGTGGATGGCGGTTTGGCCGCCACCTACGTGTAGGCCCTGCCACAGCAATAAATCCCGGTGCGGCCCCTCGTGCCGGGAGTCTTGAACAACAACAAAAATACAGGACATACAAGATGCTCAAGCCTATCTTGCGGACGGTTGCGGCCACGACATTTGTCGCACTGACATCGACTGCACATGCTTACGACCTGCCCGGACTCAACCTCGGCACCACCAGTTTCTACGACGGCTCGCCAGCGCCGGCCGGCCCCGGTTGGTACCTGGAGGAGTACCTGACCTACTCGCGGGCCAGCCGTTTCAATGATGCCAACGGCAACAAGCTGGCGCTGCCCAGGCAGGACCTGGAAGTGGTGGCGCCCACCACGCAGATCATCTACGTCGGCCAACCCCTGGCCAATGGCGCGATGCCCGGCTTCACCCTGATCAACACTTCCCTGGCCCGGGTGAATGTCGACGATGGGTTGAACAATGTGGCGCTGAGTTCCCGTGCTGGCTTCGGTGACCTGACTGTCGGTGCCTTCCTGCAACTGCCAACTCTGAATCGCGCCGATGGCAGCCCGCTGTTGACCCAGCGTGTCGAGGCTGATGTTTCGATCCCGGTGGGGGCCTATGACCGCCATCGCTCGATCAACCCCGGCAGCAACTTCTGGTCATTCAATCCGTATTACGCGGCGACGTACTGGTTCAGCCCGACATGGTCGGCGAGCGGGCGTTTCATGTACCTGTGGAATGGCAAGAATGATGATCCGCAGGCTGGCTTCGGGGATGTTTCCGATACCCAGGCCGGCCAGGCATTGCATGCCAACCTGACGCTGCAATATGCCTTGAGCCAGCAACTGAGCGTGGGGGTGAACGGCTATTGGTTGAAGCAGATCACCGACACCCAGGTCGATGGGCACGCCGTGAGCGGGCGCCGGGAAAAGGTCTGGGCCATTGGCCCAGGCCTGGTCTATGCGTTCAGCAAGGAGGAGGTGCTATCGGTAAACGCCTACTTTGAACAGCAGGCGCAGAACCGCACCGAGGGCAACAAACTGGTGCTCAACTGGCTGCATAAGTTCTAGTAGGCGCGGTACGCACCATCACGCTGATGATGGTCAGTGCGGCAATCACCACCCCGGGGGACGTCGCCAGCAGTACCCCCGCGGTGCCGGCGCCGGCAGCGAGGAGTTGCCCGGCCGCCAGCGGCCCGGCCACCGAACCCAGGCGGCCCACTGCCACGGCGGCCCCGACGCCGGTGGCACGCACCGAGGTGGGATACGAGGGCGGTGCCGAGGCGTACAGCACCAACTGCGCAGCCATCACGAACAAACCGGCGGCAAAGCCGGCAATGGCCATGGGCACGATGCCCACTGACAGCCCGACCCCGGCCAGGGCCGCCAGCAGCCCGGCGTACACAGACAGCACCACTTTGAGGGCATTACAGCGGTCCAGCAGCACGCCGCCGAGCAGCGACCCCAGGGCGCCGCCGATATTGAAGAGCATCTGCACCATGCCCGCCTGGGGTTTGCTGAAACCCTGTTCCAGCAACAGCGACGGCAGCCAGTTAAGCAGCATGTACATCACGGTCAGGGTGAAGAAGTAGCTGAGCCACAAGGCCAGCGTGGTGCGCGCGCGACCGTCGCCGAACAGCGCCTGGCCGGTGGAGGGGCGGGCGCCGTGCGTGTTGTCGAACTGTTGGCGAAAGGCGCTGGATTCAGGCAGCAGCAGGATCATCAGCGGCACGGCCAGCAAGGGCGCCAGGCCGCCGATAATAAACGTGGTCTGCCAGTGCTCACTGGAAAACATCGCCACCACCGCGGCCAATGCTCCCCCCAGCGGCACCCCGCAGTACATCACGCTGATGGCCGTGCCACGGTTGCGTTCGCTCACCGCTTCGGCGCACAGCGCGATCAGGTTGGGCAACGCGGCGCCCAGCCCCAGGCCGGTGAGAAAGCGCACCAGCAACAAGCTTGAGTAGCTCTCGACAAATGCGGTGCTCAGTGAAAACAACCCGAACAGCAGCACGGCGCTGACCAGGATTTTCTTGCGCCCGATCCGGTCGGCAACCCAGCCCCCGAAGAACGCCCCCGGCAGCAGGCCGATGATGCCGACGCTGAACACCCAGCCGAGCATCTTCGGATCCAGGGCGAAGGTTTGACGTAACCCAGCGGCGGCGGTGCCGGCGGCTTGCAGATCGAACCCTTCGATCAGCGCAACGATAAAGCACAACGCAATAGTCAGCGTCGAACGACGCGATGGACTGTCCATGGCAAACCTCATTGTTGTTTTTGTTGTGGTGGCGAGCTTGAGTGGCTGCTAAGGATTAAGATAACAAATATAACTAAAAAATGAATCGTGGAATAAAATCAGTAAAAAAACAGAATAAAGTCATTAAATTCAATTGATTGAGATATTTGTTTGTTCATGGATAAAAAATAGATAGCTTTATTAATGTTCGATTATCGGTCAGTTACGGTTGACGAGTACCGTCGGCTGTTTCCATTCTTGGTTTGCGAGGCTCACAGGGCCGCGCGTGCGCCAACCCAATAACAACAACAAAAATGGACATCGAACATGCCAGAACTCCCTATGGAGGACGCCGTTGCAGCGGCGTCCGTCTCCTGTGTGTCGAACAACACTCCACGCCGGCTGATGGCATTGTTGGCCTTGAGCGTGCTGCCCGGTTCGCTGTGGGCTGCAGGCTTTATCGACGACAGCCACGGCACCCTGACCTTGCGCAATTACTACCTGGACCGCGACTACAAGGATGACGGTGCGAAGACCGCCGCACGGGAATGGGCACAGGCGTTCATCCTCAACCTGGAATCGGGTTACACCCCTGGCCCGGTCGGCTTTGGCCTGGATGTACGCGGGTTGATGGGGGTCAAGCTCGACTCTTCGCCGGACCGCAGCGGTACCGAGTTGTTGCCGGTGTCGGCCAGCGACAAGCGCGCCGCCGACGACTACTCGCGCCTGGCCCCAACCGCCAAACTGCGGTTCGCCCAAACCACGGTCAAGGCCGGCGATGTGTCGATCTTCCTGCCGTTTGCCTTTGCCAGTCCGTCGCGGCTGCTGCCGCAAACGTTTCGCGGCACCACGTTGAGCTCCAAGGACATCGATGGCCTGACCCTCAACACGGGCTATATCGACCGCATCAACAAGCGCGACTCCACCGACTACCAGGCCATGACCATCGCCTCACCCAACCGGCGCTTCAACGCCACCGCCACCACCTCGCACCTGGCTTATGTGGGCGGTGATTACCAGGTCAACAAAGACCTCAGCCTGCGGGTCTATCACTCGCAGATCGCGGACCTCTATCAGCAGGACACTCTGGCGCTGCTGCACAACCTGCCGGTGGGTGATGGCGTGCTCACCAGCGACCTGCGCAGTTTTTTCAGCCGTGAGGATGGCAGTGCCAAGGCGGGCAAGGTGGATAACCGCAACCTCTCGGCGTTGTTTGGCTACCGCCTGGGCGGCCATCGCGTCAGCCTTGGCTACATGCACTCAAGCGGGGAGACGGCCACGCCCTATATCTCGGGAACGGAGTTGATGGGCATGAGCGAACTGACCATGAGCTCGGACTTTCTCAACGCCAAGGAGCGCACCTGGCAAGCCATCTACGACTATGACTTCGCGGCATCGGGTGTGCCGGGGCTCAAGACTCGGCTGCGCTATGTGCGTGGCGACCACATCGAACTGGCCGCTTTGAACGCCGAGGATCGCAAGGAGCGCGAGTTCCAGATGGAACTGGGGTATGTGATTCAGAGCGGCCCGCTGAAGAACGTCGGGTTCATGGCGCGCAAGTCGATCTACCGCAATGACTTCCCGAGCGGCGCGGCCTTTCGCGATGAAAACCAGACCCGTTTCCTGGTGCTCTACACCGTGGCGCTCTGGTAGGCCGATCAGTCCTGGTAGACCTTCTTCAGCAAGCGCAGCAGCTCTTCACGTTCCTGGCCGTCGAGGGCGGCCGTGGCGTCGAGGTCACTCTGGGCGGCGATCGCCTTGAGTTCCTTGAGCAGGGTTTCGCCGCTCTTGCTGAGGAAGATCCCGTAGGAGCGCTTGTCCGGTTTGCAGCGTACCCGCACGGCCAGAGCGCGGCTTTCCAGCTTGTTCAGCAATGGCACCACCTGGGGCGGCTCGATGGCCAGGGCGCGAGCCAGGTCGGCCTGCATCAGCCCGGGGTGCTGCTCGATGATCGCCAGGGCCGAGAACTGCGCCGGGCGCAGGTCGTGGTCCGATAACCGGCCGATCAGGTTCTGGAACAGCTTGAGCTGGGCGCGGCGCATGGCGTAACCGATCAGATCGTCCAGGGCTGAATCCAGCGGCGGCCGTACCTCGTCGTTGTCGGGCAGGGCCTGGCTGGCGGTGGCGATGGTGGAAGGCTTGGCCATTGGCAGTGCAATCCTCAGAAGGTGCAGGTTAATAAGAGTATCTAGTTTGCCGGTGTTGGCGCGCTATGGCTATGCCGGGTTTTGAAAGCGCCTGCACCGCGCGGGTTTTAAGCAGGAAAAATATTGGTTATTCAGATTAATAGTTAATTGACATAACTATATTTGCGGTTTAATTTCGAATCATCTTCACACCCAGAACAAGAGCGTACCGCCATGAGCAATTACGAAGGCCGTTGGACCACAGTCAAGGTTGAGATCGAAGAAGGCATCGCCTGGGTCATTCTCAATCGTCCGGAAAAACGCAACGCCATGAGTCCGACCCTGAACCGGGAAATGATCGACGTCCTGGAAACCCTCGAGCAGGATCCTGCCGCCGGCGTGCTGGTCCTCACCGGTGCGGGCGAAGCCTGGACGGCGGGCATGGACCTCAAGGAATACTTCCGCGAAGTGGATGCCGGCCCGGAAATCCTCCAGGAAAAAATCCGCCGCGAAGCCTCGCAATGGCAATGGAAACTGCTGCGCATGTACGCCAAACCGACCATCGCCATGGTCAATGGCTGGTGCTTCGGCGGTGGCTTCAGCCCGCTGGTGGCGTGCGACCTGGCGATCTGCGCCGACGAAGCGACCTTCGGCCTCTCGGAAATCAACTGGGGCATCCCGCCGGGCAACCTGGTGAGCAAGGCCATGGCCGACACCGTGGGCCATCGTCAATCGCTGTACTACATCATGACCGGCAAGACCTTTGGCGGGCAGAAAGCCGCGCAAATGGGCCTGGTCAACGAAAGCGTGCCCCTGGCTCAACTGCGCGAAGTGACCATCGAACTGGCGCGCAACCTGCTGGAGAAAAACCCGGTGGTGCTGCGTGCCGCCAAGCATGGCTTCAAGCGCTGCCGTGAACTGACCTGGGAGCAGAACGAGGATTACCTCTACGCCAAGCTCGATCAGTCGCGCCTGCTCGACACCGAAGGCGGTCGCGAGCAGGGCATGAAACAGTTCCTCGACGACAAGAGCATCAAGCCTGGCTTGCAGGCCTATAAACGCTGAAGGGCGCGGCCGCCTGGCCGCGCCGTTGTACCCTGCTTGAACGTATTCCCGATAAAGACAATAAAGAGGAATCACCATGCTGGACGTGCCCCTGTTGATCGGCGGCCAGTCGTGCCCCGCCCGTGACGGTCGAACCTTCGAACGTCGCAACCCAGTGACCGGTGAAGTGGTCTCGCGGGTGGCTGCGGCGACCCTGGAAGATGCCGACGCCGCGGTCGCCGCCGCCCACGCCGCGTTCCCCGCGTGGGCGGCGCTGGCGCCCAACGAACGCCGCACCCGCTTGCTCAACGCTGCCGAGCAATTGCAGGCGCGCAGCAGCGAATTCATCGCCGCCGCCGGCGAGACCGGCGCCATGGCGAACTGGTATGGCTTCAACGTGCGTCTGGCGGCCAATATGCTGCGCGAAGCGGCGTCGATGACCACCCAGATTACGGGGGAAGTGATCCCCTCCGATGTTCCCGGCAGTTTCGCCATGGCCTTGCGTCAACCGTGCGGTGTGGTGCTGGGCATCGCGCCGTGGAACGCTCCGGTGATCCTCGCCACGCGCGCCATCGCCATGCCGCTTGCCTGCGGAAACACCGTGGTGCTCAAGGCCTCGGAGCTGAGCCCGGCAGTGCACCGCCTGATCGGCCAGGTATTGCAGGACGCCGGCCTGGGCGATGGCGTGGTCAACGTCATCAGCAATGCCCCGGCGGATGCCGCCGCGATTGTCGAGCGGTTGATCGCCAACCCGGCCGTGCGGCGGGTCAACTTCACCGGCTCGACCCATGTCGGGCGGATTGTCGGCGAGCTCTCGGCGCGTCACCTCAAGCCGGCGTTGCTGGAGTTGGGTGGCAAGGCGCCGTTGCTGGTGCTCGACGATGCCGATCTTGACGCGGCTGTGGCGGCGGCGGCCTTTGGCGCCTATTTCAACCAGGGCCAGATTTGCATGTCCACCGAACGCCTGATTGTCGATGCCAGGGTCGCCGATGCGTTCACCGCCAAGCTGGCGGCCAAGGTCGCGACCCTGCGTGCGGGTGACCCTGCTGCGGCGGATTCGGTACTCGGTTCCCTGGTGGACGCCAGCGCCGGCACACGCATCAAGGCCCTGATCGACGATGCCCTGGCCAAGGGCGCGCGACTGGTGATAGGCGGCCAGCTCGAGGGCAGCATCCTGCAGCCGACCCTGATCGATGGCGTCACCGAACACATGCGCTTGTACCGCGAAGAGTCCTTTGGCCCGGTGGCCGTCCTGCTGCGCGGAGACGGTGATGAAGCCTTGTTGCGCCTGGCCAACGATTCCGAGTTCGGCCTGTCGGCGGCGATCTTCAGTCGCGACACCGGGCGCGCGCTGGCACTGGCGCAGCGGGTCGAGTCGGGTATTTGCCATATCAACGGCCCGACCGTGCATGACGAAGCGCAGATGCCGTTTGGTGGAGTCAAGTCCAGTGGGTACGGCAGCTTTGGTGGCAAGGCGTCCATTGAGCACTTCACGCAATTGCGCTGGGTGACCTTGCAGAACGGGCCACGGCATTACCCGATCTGAGCAGTTGCTGCGACATAACAATAACAAGGCGGCTGTGATCCGCCTTGCTGGAGGACATCCTTGTGAGTTCCGAATTCCGACCGCAACCCCAGCCCGCACCGCGATACCGCGAGGTCTCCATCGGCCACGCACCGGTGGCGGTCACTGAAGAACACGGCGTGTTGCACATGCGCTCCCTGGAACCCCTGGCCGAGTTGCCGGCGCGCCTGCTCGATCGCCTGGTGCATTGGGCTCGGGTACGGCCCGAGCAGACGTTTATCGCGGCACGCCAGGCCGGTGGGGATTGGCGCCGTGTCAGCTACCGCGAAATGCTCGACAGCGTGCGCGCAATTGCCCAGGGCCTGCTCAGCTACGGGCTGTCGGCGCACAAGCCGCTGGCCTTGCTGTCCGGCAACGACATTGAGCATTTGCAGGTCGCCCTCGGCGCCATGTACGCCGGTATTCCGTACTGCCCGGTCTCGCCGGCGTACGCGTTGTTGTCCCAGGATTTCGCCAAGCTACGGCATGTCTGTGACCTGCTGCAACCCGGGCTGGTGTTCGTCAGCGATGCGGCGGCCTACCAGCGTGCGATCGAGGCCGTATTGCCGGCCGAAACCCCGTTGATCTGCGTGCGCGGCCAAGTGCCCGGGCGCAGCCAGATAAGCTTCGCCAGCCTGTTGCACACGCCGGGGGGCGCTGAGGCCGAGCAGGCCTTCAATGCCACCGGTCCCGACAGCATTGCCAAGTTTCTCTTCACCTCGGGCTCGACCAAATTGCCCAAGGCCGTGATCACCACCCAGCGCATGCTCTGCGCCAACCAGCAGATGCTGCTGCAGACGTTTCCGGTGTTCGGTGAGGAACCTCCGGTGCTGGTGGACTGGCTGCCGTGGAATCACACCTTTGGCGGCAGCCACAACGTCGGCATTGTGCTCTACAACGGTGGCACCTTTTATCTGGACGACGGCAAGCCCACGGTCCAGGGTTTTGCCCAGACCTTGCGCAACCTCAAGGAAATTTCGCCCACGGCTTACCTGACGGTCCCCAAGGGCTGGGAAGAGCTGGTCAACGCCCTGGAACAGGACGCCGAGTTGCGCGAGCGTTTTTTTGCGCGGATGAAACTGTTCTTCTTCGCCGCCGCCGGCCTGTCCCAAAGTATCTGGGATCGCCTCGACCGCGTAGCCGAACAGCACTGCGGTGAGCGCATCCGCATGATGGCCGGGCTGGGCATGACCGAAGCCGCGCCGTCCTGCACCTTCACTACCGGGCCGTTGTCCATGGCCGGCTATATCGGTTTGCCCGCGCCGGGCTGCGAGGTGCGCCTGGTGCCGGTGGACGGCAAGTTCGAAGGGCGCTTTCGCGGGCCGCATATCATGCCGGGTTACTGGCGAGCGCCCCAGCAAACCGCCGAGGTGTTCGATGAGCAGGGGTTCTACTGTTCAGGAGACGCGATCAAGCTCGCCGACCCTCGGCAGCCGCAACTGGGCCTGATGTTCGATGGGCGAATTGCCGAGGATTTCAAGCTCTCTTCCGGGGTGTTTGTCAGCGTGGGTCCGTTGCGCAATCGCGCGGTGCTCGACGGCTCGCCCTATGTGCAGGACCTGGTGATTGCCGCGCCCGATCGCGAGTGCCTCGGAGCACTGGTGTTCCCCAGGCTCTACGAATGCCGTCGGTTGGCGGGCCTGGACGCCGCCGCCAGCGACGCCGACGTGCTGGCCAGCGCGCCGGTGCGCCAGTGGTTCGGCGACTGGTTGCAGCGCCTCAATCGCGAGGCCACTGGCAATGCCAGTCGCCTGGAATGGATTGCCTTGCTCGACGAGCCGGCGTCCATTGACCGTGGGGAAATCACCGACAAAGGTTCGATCAACCAGCGCGCCGTGCTGCAATGGCGCGCGGCCAAGGTCGAGGCGTTGTATCGCGGCGAAGAGGCCACGATCCTGCGCGCCGAGCCGAAACCTTGAGCGGGCAGTATTCGGCATTTGCCGATGTGGCAATTCTCGAGGCCGTGCGCACCCCCTGGATTGACCTGGGTGGAGCACTGTCTCAGGTCTCACCCATCGACCTGGGGATCAAGGTAGGCCGTGAGGTACTGGCCCGGGCGGGTATTGAACCGCAGGCAGTGGACAGCGTTCTGGCCGGCTCCATGGCCCAGGCCAGTTTCGATGCCTACTTGCTGCCACGGCATATCGGCTTGTACAGCGGGGTGGCGCAAGCGGTCCCGGCACTGGGGGTGCAGCGCATCTGCGCCACCGGTTTCGAACTGTTGCGCCAGGCTGCCGGGCAACTGCGGGACGGCGTGCAACTGGCCTTGTGTGTGGCCAGTGAATCCATGTCGCGCAACCCCATCGCGGCTTACACCCACAGGGGCGGGTTTCGTCTTGGCGGCGAGGTCCAGTTCAAGGATTTTCTGTGGGAGGCCTTGTACGACCCGGCCCCGGGCCTGGACATGATCGCCACGGCCGACAACCTGGCGCGCCGTTATGGTCTGGGCCGCGAGGCGGTGGACCGCTACGCCTGCGCCAGCCACCAGCGAGCGTTGCAGGCGCAGCGTGACGGCGCTTGGGTTGACGAGGTGGTGGCGGTCGATAACCAGCTATTCGAGCTTGAGGGATACCAGCCCAGAGGCATCAGCCTGGCGCGTCGGACCGCTGCCGTCAGCGAGGACAGCCACCCTCGGCCCACCGACCTTGCGAGCTTGAAACGCTTGCGCGCCGTGCATCCCGGCGGCGTGCAAACCGCCGGCAACAGTTGTGCCGTGGTGGATGGCGCGGCGGCGGCGTTGGTGGGCCGCGCCTCGGCCTGCATGCGGCCGGCCCTGGCGCGGTTGCTGGCCAGCGCGGTGGTCGGCGTGGCCCCCGAGTTCATGGGCATCGGCCCGGCACCGGCGATTCGTCTGCTGCTGCAACGCAGCGGGTTGAATCTGGATGACATCGGCCGCTTCGAGATCAACGAAGCCCAGGCCGCCCAAGTGCTGGCGGTGGCCCATGAACTTGAGCTGGACAGCGCCCGCCTCAACGTCCAGGGCGGTTCGCTGGCACTGGGGCATCCACTGGCTGCCACTGGCCTGCGCCTGGTCATGTCCCTGGCCCGACAACTGCGTCAGCACAACCTGCGCTACGGGATTGCCGCGGCGTGTGTGGGCGGCGGGCAGGGCATGGCGCTGCTGATCGAGAACCCTGCTTTTCGCGCTTGAGTACGTGATTCTTTTTAGTTGATGAGGTGTCCCGATGTGGAGCTATGAGGCGCCCCTGCGCGATATGCAGTTTGTCCTCGAACACTGGTTGCAGGCGCCCGACAGCTGGCGACGCAACCCGGCGTTCGAGGCCCTCGACCTGCCGCTGGCATTTCAAGTATTGGAGGAGGCGGCACGCTTCAGCCAGGGCGTGCTGGCGCCGTTGAACAGCCGCGGTGATCGCCAGGGCTGCCGCTGGCAGGCGGGCCAGGTCAGCACCCCGGACGGCTTCGTCGAGGCCTATCGTGCTTACGTCGAGGGTGGTTGGCCGGCGCTGGCGTGCGCCGAAGAGCTGGGCGGGCAGGGCCTGCCGCAACTGCTTGATGCGGCGCTGCAAGAAATGCTCTACGCCAGTAACCATGCCTGGGCCATGTACACCGGGATCGCCCACGGCGCCTACCTGTGCCTCAAGACTCACGCCGCCCCTTGGCTGCAGGCACGCTACTTGCCGGAGATTGTCAGTGGCCAGGCGTTGCCCACCATGTGCCTGACTGAGTCCCAGGCTGGCAGCGATGTCGGTTTGCTGCGCTGTCGCGCTGAACCCCAGGCGGATGGCAGCTATCGCTTGAGCGGCAGCAAGCTGTTTATCTCCGGCGGTGAGCATGACCTCACGGCCAATATTCTGCACCTGGTGCTGGCGCGCCTGCCCGATGCGCCGCCGGGCAGTCGCGGCATTTCACTGTTCCTGGTACCCAAGCAGCTGGACGATGGCCGGGCCAATGGTGTGCATTGCGACGGTATCGAACACAAGATGGGCATCAGGGGCAGCGCCACCTGCTCCCTGGTATTCAACGCCGCCCAAGGCTGGCTGATCGGTGATGCCAATCAGGGCCTGGCGGCGATGTTCGTGATGATGAATTCGGCGCGCCTGCATGTCGGCCTGCAAGGTCTGGGGCATGTCGAGGCGGCTTGGCAAAATGCCCGGCAGTACGCTGCCGAGCGTGTGCAGATGCGTGCACCGTCAAGGCCCGAAGACGTGGCGGCCCAGGCCGCTGACCCGATCCGTTATCACCCGGCCATGCGCCGCGTGTTGCTGGAGCTGCGCACCACCAGCGAGGGCATGCGCGCCATCGGCTATTGGGCGGCGCACCTGCTGGATCAAGCCGAGCATGGCCAGGATTCGTCGGCCGCCCGGTTGGCGCCTTTGCTGACGCCCATCATCAAGGCGTTTTTCACCGAGCAGGGCTTTCGTCAGGCGAGCAATGCGCTGCAGGTATTCGGCGGTTACGGCTATGTCACCGAGTTCGCCATCGAGCAAACCCTGCGGGACAGCCGCATCGCGATGATCTACGAGGGCAGTAACGAGATCCAGGCCAATGACCTGTTGCTGCGCAAAGTGCTGGGGGATGAAGGTCGAGCCTTTGGCCTGCTGCTGGCCGAGTTGCGTGCCGAGGCCGGGCAGGGCGTGCAATATGTCGAGTGCGCAGGGTTCTCCCGCGCATTAGGCAGCCTGTGCGACGCGCTGGCCAGTGTGGTGAGCGCCATGCATGAACGCGCGCAGGAAGACAGTGAATACCCCTATCGGGCCGCGCCGGATTTCCTCCAGCTCTGTGGCGTGGCGTTGCTGGCCTTTGCCTGGGCGCGGGCTGCGCGGGTCTCCAGGGCATTGCCCGAAGACGATCCATTGCGTGCCGCCAAGCTGCAAAGCGCCGGGTTCTTTTTCGATTACCTGCCGTCGCGGCTGGCGCAACACCTGGGTGCCATAGAGGGGGCGCGCGCCGCGCTGGCGTTCGTCTGACGGGATCGGATGCTTGCGGTACTATGGCAGGCCACGTTTTCTGGAAGTTGCCTGGATGAGTAAGCCCGGTCAATTGGTGCTGGTTGCACTGCGCAAGATGATTGCCAGCGGGGAGTTGGTGGCGGGGGAGCGCCTGATGGAAACCCCTACGGCGCAACGCTTTGGTGTGTCGCGCATGCCGGTGCGCATGGCATTTCGTACCCTGGAGCAGGAAGGGCTGCTGGTGCCGTTTGGCGGGCGCGGCTATCAGGTGCGGTCGGTCAGCGCCAGCGACATTGCCGGCGCCGTCGAAGTGCGCGGTGTGCTGGAAGGCCTGGCTGCACGGCAAGCCGCCGAGCAGGGTCTTTCCGACGCGGCGCGTGCGGCGCTGGAGCGCTGCCTGGTGGAAGGCGACCAACTGTTCGAGAAAGGCTACGTGACCGAAGATGACCTCGAGGTTTACCACGACCTGAACATGCGCTTTCACCAGGTCATTGTGGAGGGCAGCCACAACCCCGCGATCACGGATGCGCTGGCACGCAATGATCACCTGCCCTTCGCATCGGTGACCGCGCTGGCGGTGGATCGTGAGGACATGGCTCGTGAATACCGACGCTTCAACTATGCCCACATGCAGCATCACTCGGTGTTCGATGCCCTGGTCAATCGCCAGGGCGCGCGCGCCGAAGCCATCATGCGCGAACACGCCAATGCGACATTGCGTTATGCCGAGATCTTCAGTTCAACCACCGCCGACGCGCGCATGAAGGTGATTTTGCCCGCGTCGTGACACGGTTCAGATGTCCAGCACCAGCAGTGGCGTTTTCGAGCGTGAGCAGCAGGGCGTGAACTGGTCATTCAGCGCCTGTTCCTGCTCGGTGAGGAACAGGTCGCGGTGCTCCGGGATGCCGTCCAGCACACGGGTCAGGCAGGTGCCACAGATCCCTTGTTCGCAGGACACGGCAATCTCGATGCCTTGGCTTTCCAGGACCTGGACCACGGTTTTGTCGGCGGGGATCGTGAAGACCTGGCCGCTGCTACCGAGCTTCACCGAAAAGCTCCCGTCGAGGCTGTTGTCCACTGGCGCCGCCGAGAAGTACTCGCGATGCAGGCAGTCCTCCTGCCAGCCCTGTGCCCGTGCGCTGTCGAGCACGTGTTGCATGAAGCCGCCGGGGCCGCAGACATACAAGTGCACATCGTCTGCGGGCGCAGCCAACACCTCGGCAGTCTTGAGGGCCGTGTGGGGCTGCTCATCGAAATGCAGGAACACGCGCTCGGCAAACGGTGACGCCTTGAGCCGCTGTACAAACGCAGCACGCTCACTGGCGCGAGCACAATAATGCAGGTCGAAGTCCGCACCTGCATGGGCCAGGCGCTCGGCCATGCACAGGATCGGGGTGATGCCGATGCCGCCGGCGAACAGCAGGCTGCGTCGCGCTTCATGGGCCAGGGGGAATAGATTGCGTGGTTCGCTGATCGTCAGGTGGGCGCCCTCGTGTACCTGCTCGTGCAAGCTGCGCGAGCCGCCGCGAGAAGCCGGGTCGTTGAGTACGCCGATCAGATAGCGATGACGCTCCTCGGGGTGATTGCACAGCGAATACTGGCGCACCAGCCCGTCCGGCAGATGCACGTCAATGTGCGCGCCGGCACTGAAGGCGGGCAGCGGCTGGCCATCGACCCTGGCCAGTTCATAGCTGCAAATGTCCTGGGCTTCGTTAATACGGGATACCACCACCACATCGATCATGTTCGCTCCTCGCAGTGTTGTCGCGCCGTTCAGGCGGTGGTGGTCGTGATCAGTTGTGGTTCGAGGGTGCGTTCCTTGGCGATTAGTCGCTCCAGGATTTTGCGCGACTGCACGCCGCCGGCATCGATATTCAACTTGAGCAGGTTGCGTTGCGGGTGGGCCAGCAGGTTCTGCTGCTGACGTTCGAGCATCTCCAGGTCTTCGCTGAAAATCTTCCCTTGGCCTTCGCGAATGCTGGCGGTCAGCGCCTCATCGTGAGGGTTGAAGTTGCGCGCCATGCCCCAGAAATACCAGATCGACGTCTCGGTTTGCGGGGTGATGAAGTCGACCACGATGCTTGCCGCCTTGTGTTCGGGCGCTGCGTGGTAGCCGCCCTTGCCGGCGTGGGCCACGCCGACTTCGATCAGCACATGGCTGGGCGGGGTGAAGCGACAGATCTGCCAGCGGTCCACCGGCACATCGTCGGCGAGGTTGTTGCCGCGCAGGGCCATGCGCCAGAACGGCGGAGCCATGATGTTTTCCATGTGCCGGGCGGTGACGACTTCGTCGCCTTCAACCGTGGTGACGGGAGGCGCTTCATCGATTTCCTTTTGGCCGATGCTGGAAGCGTGGACGTAGGTTTCGTGGGTCAGGTCCATCAGGTTGTCGATCATCAGGCGGTAATCGCACTGGATGTCAAACAGCCCGCCGCCGTACGCCCACTGGTCACTCACTGCCCACTCCAGGTGATGAATCAGCGCCGGGTCGGCAAGGGTCTGATCGCCGGGCCATACCCAGATAAAACCATAGCGTTCAACCGCGGCAAAGGTCCTGTTGCACGGAAAACCACGCACCCGCTGCCCGGGCATTTCGACGGTCTTACCGTCGGCCCCCATGACCAGGCCGTGATAGCCGCACACCAGGTTGCCATTTTCGACATAACCCAGTGAAAGCGGTGCGCCGCGATGGGGGCAGAAGTCTTCGACGGCTACGACGCTGCCTTGCGAGCCACGATAAAACACCATTTTTTCACCGCAGATCTGCCGACCCAGGGGTTTTTGGGCGATTTCATCGGGTGTGCAGGCGACGTACCAAGTGTTTTTGGGGTACATGGCAACTCTCTGGCTGGTTAATTATTTTTGTTTAATGGATCCATTAAATTTCCAGAGCTGCTATGAGTCAATATATATGGCAGTTATTTTGGGGTTATTATGGGCGATTATCGATCAATGGGTTTTTACTGGATCCATTGAGTGGGCGACGTTTGGTGCGCTGATGGCAAAGAAAGGCCTGCCAAAAAATACCCTGTCTAGATCATCGGGCGTAGCCAAGCCCTTCACCGGACATCCGCTACTTTTTTGCGCAGAAATGGGAAGTTGCTGCGTCATTTGGTAGCAAATCGCTTTACCCGCTTTGCGCAATTTCCCCCACCCGAACGGAAGACTTCATTTAAATCAATGACTAATGTTCTGCGGCAGGTGTTGGCACGCGTTATGCTTTTTTGTATTCGTGGATAATTGGATACAAAAATACAAAGAGGCCGCCAATGCAATTTGCTCCCGCTCACGTTGACCGCCAGCCCCTCACTGCCGAGGAGGAGGCCTACAACTTCCTGCTCGACGCCATCTGCGGCGGTCGTTTCCGCAAGGGCGATCGCCTGATCGCCGAGGATATCGCCGGCGAGATCGGCATGAGCCGCATGCCGGTGCGTGAGGCCTTCCGCCGCCTGGATGCCCAGGGCCTGGTGACGCTGCGGCCCAATCGCGGTGCCATCGTCAGCGGCCTGGATATCGCTGAGCTGTACGAAGTGTTCGAGATGCGCAGCGCACTGGAAGGCCTGGCGGTGCGCGTCGCGGTCAGCCGCATCGGTGAGCGCCAGTTGGCGGCTCTGGAGCGGCTGCTGGACGAGATGGATGACTACCGCGACGAGAGCGCCGCGTGGGTCCGTTGCCACCGTGCCTTTCACGAATACCTGTGCGGGCTCAGCGGCCGGCCACGCTTGCTCAAGCAGATTTCGGCGTTGTATTCGCTGGTGGAAGCGCCCATGCGCTTGTGGCTGCAGCACAGCGAAAAACCCCTCGGTGCGCGCCAGGAACACGCCGTAATCCTCGACGCGATTCGCGCCGGTGACGCCGCCGGTGCCGAAGCTGTGGTACGCGAACACATCGAAAGCACCGTGCCGCTGCTGATTCAATTTCTGCAATTGGAAAAATAAAAGAGGCGGGCCCCAACCCGCCCATGTTTAGACGTTGATTCCTGCCCCGTTATTTAACGAAGTGGAGTGTCTGGTCATGCATAAACAACACCGCGCCTTGCTGGTGGCTGTCACCCTGGGTCTCTGTACACAATGGGCCTGCGCCGCAGTCCAGGTGCCTGAACGCCTGAAGAGCCTCGACAAACTCACCTATTGCTCGGGGATGGATTCACCGCCCCTGGTGTCCTTCGACGAATCCCAGAAACCGCGTGGGCTCACCGTCGACCTGGGCCTGGAAATCGCCAAGCGCCTGGGCAATAAAACCGTGCAATGGCGGGTCATTCCGTTTTCCGGCCTGGTGCCGGCGCTGCTTGCCCAGCAGTGCGACATGATCTTCGACCAACTGTTCGACAAACCCGAGCGGCGCCAGGTGATCGACATCGTCAACTACATGTACTCCAGCCAGTCGGTGGTGGTGCCCAAGGGCAACCCCAAAGGCATCAAGACCCTGGATGACCTGTCGACGCGCAAGGTGGCGGTGCTCAACGGCTCTACCATCAAGACCCTGCTCGACACCCAGAACGAGAGCCTCGCCAAGGCCGGCAAGCCACCGATGAAACTGGTGGTCTACAACACTGACACCGATGCGTTCCAGGCGCTGCGCATCAGCCAGGTTGACGCCTATGGCACCACCGTGGAAACCGCCGGTTACTACGCGGCGATGGCCCCGGAGCTGTTTCAGGAAGGGGTGCCTGCGTTCAGCCGCATCCTCACCGGCCTGGGCATGCGCAAGGACGACCCGCAACTGACCGCCGCCGTGCAGCAGATCATCAGCGACATGCGCAGCGACGGCAGCTATGTGCAATTGCTCAACAAATGGCATGTCAGCAGCGACACACTCGACTGAGGTTCTACCACGATGAATTTCAATTGGGATGTGTTCTGGCAATACCTGTTGCAACCCAGTGGGGTCTACCTCACCGGGCTGTGGCTGACTTGCCTGATCAGCGTGCTGGCGATGCTGCTCGGCTGTGCGCTGGGTCTGGCGGCGGCGCTGTTGCGCCTGTCGAAGAACCCGCTTTTGCACCTGCCGGTACGCCTTTATGTGTGGCTGATGCGCGGCACGCCGCTGCTGGTGCAGATCGTGTTTTTGTACACCGCACTGGCAGCGGGCGGGATCTTCCGCTTCGAGGACATCGAGCTGTTCGGGCTGATCATCCCCGGCAATATCCAGGCGGCGATCATCGCCCTGGGCCTGAATGAAGGCGCGTACATGGCCGAAATCATCCGCGCCGGCATCGGCGCGGTGGACAAGGGCCAGTACGAAGCCGGGCGTTCCCTGGGCATGGGGTTCGGCAAGCTGATGCGGCGCATCGTGCTGCCCCAGGCGTTTCGGGTGATCGTGCCGCCGCTGGGCAATGAGTTCAATGTGATGCTCAAAAACACCACCCTGGTCAGTGTGATCGGCGTGCAGGAATTGTTGCTCAGCACGCAGATGGTGACCTCGGCGACGTTTCGCGTATTCGAGTTGTACCTGGTCGTCGCGATTTACTTCCTGACCTTGACCACGCTGTGGGGCTTTTTCCAACGCTGGCTTGAACACCGTTTCGGCCAGTCCGATCGACCTTCGGCGCCACCTCCGGCCGCCAGCCGCATGTTCGGTCGCAGCACCCTGAAACTGCTGAGGGGACGTTAACCATGGCGCACCAAAGTGAAGAGCTGATCATTGACGCACAGGATATCCAGAAGTCGTTCGGCGAGTTGCAGATCCTCAAGGGCATCTCCCTGCAGGTGCGGCGCGGCGAAGTAGTGGTGCTGATCGGCGCCTCCGGCTCCGGCAAGACCACCTTTATCCGCTGCATCAACCTGCTGGAAGACATCCAGGGCGGGCGCATTCGCGTCAACGGCCGCGCCATGGGCTATCGCGAACGCGCCGATGGCAGCCTGGTGCGTGATTCGGAGCGCAACATCGCCCGTCAGCGCCGCGACATCGGCATGGTGTTCCAGCGCTTCAACCTGTTCCCGCACATGACCGCATTGGAAAACATTATCGAAGCGCCGATCCAGGTGCTCGGCGTGCCGCGTGCCCAGGCGCTGGAACAGGCTCGGGGCTTGCTGGCGCGGGTCGGCCTGGCGGACAAGGCCAGCCACTATCCGTCGATGCTCTCCGGTGGCCAGCAGCAACGGGTGGCGATTGCCCGTGCGCTGGCGATGAAACCCCAGGCGATGC
This sequence comes from Pseudomonas sp. PA-5-4B, assembly GCF_021606215.1. NCBI lineage: Bacteria > Pseudomonadati > Pseudomonadota > Gammaproteobacteria > Pseudomonadales > Pseudomonadaceae > Pseudomonas > Pseudomonas sp. PA-5-4B. The sequence goes on from NZ_WKDB01000004.1 coordinate 76,069, forward strand.
TGTTCGACGAACCCACCAGCGCCCTCGACCCGGAAACCGTCGGCGAAGTGCTGCAGGTGATGAAGGAACTGGCCGAGGAGGGCATGACCATGGTGGTGGTCACCCACGAAATGGGCTTTGCCCGTGAAGTGGCCGACCGCGTGGTGGTGCTCGACCAGGGCGAGCTGATCGAACAAGGGCCGCCGGAGCAGATTTTCAGCCGTCCCAGCCATCCGCGTACCCGGGCGTTTCTCAGCCGCGTGTTATGACCTTTTTTTGAAGAGCCTTTGCCATGTTGAAATTCTCCGCTCACGAATACCCCTACCCGTCGCAACGCCAGAGCGTATTTGCCCGTCGCGGCATGGTCGCGGCGTCCCAGCCGCTGGCGGCCCAGGCCGGCATCGAAATCATGCAAAAGGGCGGCAATGCCATTGATGCCGCCATCGCCACCGCCGCTGCGCTGACCGTTGTAGAACCTACCGGTTGTGGCCTGGGTGGCGATGCCTTTGCGCTGGTGTGGTGCAAGGGCCAGTTGCATGGCCTGAACGGCAACGGCCATGCGCCGGCCGCCTTGAGTATCGAGGCGGTCAAGGCGGCGGGGCATCAACAGATGCCGCTGTACGGCTGGACCTCGGTGACGGTGCCCGGTTGCCCGTCGGCGTGGGCCGAGTTGTCCAAACGCTTCGGTAAATTGCCGTTTGCCGATTTGCTGCAGCCAGCCATCAGCCTGGCGCGCGACGGTTTCCCGTTGTCGCCGGTGGTCGCCCATCAATGGCAGATATCCTTGAACGAATTCAGCCCGCACCGCGATGACGTGCTGCAAGCCTGGTTCGACACCTTCCTCATCGACGGTCGCGCGCCCCGGGCAGGCGAAATTTTCCGCAACCCGGCCCAGGCCCGTACCCTGGAAGAACTCGCCGCCACCGGCTGCGAAAGCCTGTATCGCGGCGCGCTGGCCGAGCGCCTGGATGCGCATTCGCGCGCCAGCGGTGGTTACCTGCGCGCCAGCGACCTCAAGGATTACCGCGCGCAGTGGGTGGAGCCGATCCAGATCAATTACCGGGGCGTGGATGTTTGGGAAATCCCGCCGAGCGGCCAGGGCCTGGTTGCACTGATGGCGCTGAAGATCCTCGAAGGCTTCAACTTCGATCACCGCGACAGCCAGCAAACCTGGCATCGCCAGCTGGAAGCCATGAAGCTGGCCTACAGCGACGGCCTGCATTACATCACCGACCCAGCGCACATGCGCGTGGCGGTGGCCGACTTGCTGAGTGACGACTACAGCACCCGTCGCCGTGGCGAGATCGGCGAGCAGGCGCAGCCGCCCAAACCCGGCACCCCCCATGCCAGCGGCACGGTGTACCTGGCGACCGCCGACGCCGAAGGCAATATGGTTTCGTTCATCCAGAGCAACTACCACGGCTTCGGCTCCGGCGTGGTGCTGCCCGACAGCGGCATCGCCTTGCAGAACCGCGGGCAGGAATTCAGCCTCGATGAGTCCCATGCCAATTGCCTGGCACCGGGCAAAAAAACCTTCCACACCATCATCCCGGGGTTTCTCAGCAAGGACGGCCAGGCCCTTGGCCCATTCGGCGTGATGGGCGGCTACATGCAGCCCCAGGGCCATGTGCAGATGGTGATGAACCTGGTGGACTTCGGCCTCAACCCCCAGGCGGCATTGGACGCGCCACGCTGGCAATGGCTGGGCGACATGAAGGTCGGCATCGAACATGGAGCTTCGCGCGACCTGATCAATGCGCTGGCGCGGCGCGGGCACAAGGTGCAGACCGACAGCGACCTGACCGACTACGGGCGTGGGCAGATCATCCTGCGTGACCCGGCCACCGGCGTGTTGTGCGGGGGCACTGAGCCAAGGGCGGACTCACATATCGCGGTTTGTTGAGCGGCTACACAAGCGCTGGGCCAGACGGCCAATAATGACGGGGTGATGAGTTGTTTGATCTTCGCGACGGCGGGTTGGCGCCGCCGCAAGCCTCAATGTGCACTTTGACTCATCAAATACGACGAGGCTCGCCCTGCGTAATTTCGCGTATCAGGCTCAGGTAACGAAGCGCGCCCAGTCCCAGGGGCCGGTTTTTTACCCAGATGATATCGACCCATAACCGCATCTGACTCGGCATGTAGTCAAACACCACCTCCGTCAAAGCGCCTGACGTGATGAGAGGGTGTACCAGCGATTTTGGAAGATAAGCCCAACCCAATCCTTGCTGCACCAGGTCCAGCGTGGCCAGATAATTGTCGCTGTGCCAAATCCGCCGCGACAGCACAACACGTGGGTCAGAGTCTGCAGGCCCTCCTGTGGCGACGATGATCTGCCGAACGTTGACCAGTTGCTCCTCGCTCAAGGGGCTTTTCTTGCCGGCCGCCGCAGGGTGATCCGGAGCAGCAACCGCGACTAACAACTGGCTCCCCGCCTCAAGAAATGTTTCCCGCTCGTCAAGCCCTGGTCGTTCAAATCCAAGTGCCAATTGCACACGCCCTTCATGGAGCATGCGCATTGCCTCCGGATGGGACGCGGAGCGAATCTCGATTTCAAGCGTGGGAAACTCCCTGGCGATAATCGACAGCGGACGATTCCATACGCCTGTTTGCAACTCCGGCGCCATCGCAAAGACCAAGCGTTCCTCCAACCCCTGATGCAGCTGGAGGGCATGCGCATCCAGCAGGTTGATCTGGCTCGCGACCTGTCGTGCCTGGGGCTCAAGTGCCTTGGCGGCGGCGGTAGGAATGGCTTTGCGAGTTGATCGGTCAAACAGCAACAAATCCAGCTCTGCTTCAAGCTGCGACACCGCCATGTTGACGGCCGAGGGGACCCGGCCTAATTTTCGCGCCGCCGCCGAAAAGGATCCGCTGTCGATGACCGAAAGGAAAATCTTAAGTGACTCACTGGTAAACGCCATGGGGTTGTCAGATTTTCTGATGATGATTGTCTTTATGTATCAGATTTATTCGCCTAGTTTCTACTCTCTTTCAAATGAAGTACGTGGGGCACACCATGTTGGATACGCAATTGAGAGGGTATGTTGCACTCGTCAGTGGTGCCGGGAGTGAATCCGGGATCGGCATGGCTATTGCTCGCAGGCTAGGTGCATCCGGAGCGAAGTTGATCATCACTGCCAGCAGCAACCGCATTGTGGATCGGGTTAAAGAGCTGCGCCGTGAAGGGTTTGAAGTTGAAGGCCGACCTGTAGACCTCACTGATGAAAACTTGGTGCGTGAATTCAGCCTGTGGGCAGAGTCAGTCTGGGGACGGGTCGATATTCTGGTGAACAATGCCGGGATGTCCATGCACGGCAGCCCTGAGATTTTCTCGGAATTGGCGTCGATGGAACTGCATGACTGGAACCTTTCACTGGCCCGAAACCTGACCACTGCCTTTCTGCTGACCCGAGCCGTGTTGCCCGGTATGAAGGCGAGAAGCTACGGGCGCATTGTCAATATCAGTTCCACCACGGGCACCCGCGGGAGCAATCCGGGGGAAGCCGCTTATAGCGCCGCCAAGGCAGCGATGGTGGGCATGAACATGGGGCTTGCGCTTGAAGTCGCCAGCCAGGGGATTACCGTCAACAGCGTGGCCCCCGGCTGGATCACCACGGGTTCAACCACCCCCGTTGAAGCCGAGGCGGGGCGTTTCACCCCGATTGGGCGCGCAGGCAGCCCCCGCGAAGTGGCGGCGGCGGTTGCATTTCTGGCATCGCCTGACGCCAGTTACATCACAGGGGACGTCCTTGTGGTGGATGGCGGGAACTGTCTGGTCGAGAACAAAGCCCCTCACGGCGATTATTAAGTTTGAATACGCGCCAGCGCGCTCAATCCACGAGGGTGGGCGGGGGCGATAACCGAGATTTATAAAAGCGTGATGTATCAAAGAACCTATGAGTTCTTTGAGCCGTATCCGGCTGTCAGTCAGCAACGGACTTTTAATTAATTTGATAATTAACATGGGGTATTGATCATGTCGAAAAGTGGAATCAGTGAATCAGCGATTGCTGCTTTTACCGCCTCCGAGCGTGCCCGGTTTATACAAAACAACCCCACTTCACTGGCGCTTGCCGAGCGCGCCAAGGCGAATCTGTTCAACGGTGTGCCCATGCACTGGATGAGCGACTGGTCGATGCCTTCGCCGCTCTTCGTTCAGCGTGCCAAAGGGGCGCGCTTCACCGATGTCGACGGTCATGAATACATCGATTTTTGCCTCGGCGACACCGGCACGATGTTTGGCCATTCACCTGATCCTGTTGCCCGCGCCATAGCCGAACAGGCGAACAATGGCTTGACCACGATGCTGCCGGGCGAAGACGCGGTGGTCTGCGGTGAGTTGCTGGCTGAGCGATTCGAGCTGCCTTACTGGCAAGTGACCGCCAATGCGACTGACGCCAACCGTTATGTGCTGCGCTGGGCGCGCGCTATCACCCGGCGCAAGGTCTTGCTGGTGTTCGATGGCTGCTACCACGGCACCGTGGATGACGTGATGGTGCGCTACCGCGACGGCAAGACAGTGCACCGTTCAGGTCTTGTGGGCCAAGCCTACGACTTGAGCCAATACAGTCGCTCCATCCCCTTCAACGATGTCGCCGCACTGGAGGCGGCGTTAGCTCAGGGTGATGTGTGCGCGCTGATGTGCGAGCCGGCGATGACGAACATTGGCATGGTCCTGCCGGATCCGGGGTTCATGCAAACGTGTCGAGAGCTGACCCTTAAATATGGCAGCCTGTTGGTCATTGATGAGACCCACACTATTTCCACCGGCCTCGGTGGATGCACGCGCCAGTGGGATTTGAAACCCGACTTTTTTGTGGTGGGTAAACCCATTGCAGGTGGCGTGCCTTGCGCGGTGTTTGGCGTTAGCGAGCCAATCGCCTCGGCCATGCGCGACGTCCAGAAGACCATCAGCGAGGAGAGCGGTGGGCATGGCCACAGTGGCATGGGAACGACGCTGTCCGCCAACGCACTGGCGATGCGTTGCATGCGCGTCAGTCTCGAAGATGTCATGACCGAGTCTGCATACGAGCACATGCTGGCGCTGGCCTCAAGGCTGGCCCAGGGATTTCGAGGGTTGTTCAAGCGGCACCAACTGAACTGGTCGGTAACAGAGTTGGGCGCGCGTTGTGAATTTCAATTCTGTGCCACACCGCCAAGAACAGGCGCGCAAGCTGAGGCGGCTTTTCACGACAGCCTTCAAATGGCGTTGCATCTCTATTTGATCAATCGCGGAATCCTGATCACGCCTTTTCACAACATGACCCTGTGCTGTCCGCAAACAGGTGATGCGGATATCGACCGGCTGATCGCTGAGTTGGATAACGCGCTGACCACGCTGCTTGCCCTGCCTGGCGCGCGGGTTATCGCTTGATAACGGCACGTCTGAAAACGCCATTGTTCTTACATACTGCCAGTCGCTTGAATGAGCGCTAAGAGGTTTGACATGCAATTTGCGGATAAAAAAGAGGCCCTGGATTATCTGGCGGCCCACCCTGAAGTGCTGAGCATCGAGTTGTTCCTTATCGACGCGAATGGCGTTCCACGGGGCAAACTGTTGCATCGCGACGAACTGCTGGCGATCTACGAAAATGGTCGGCCATTGCCCAGTTCCATTCTCGCCTTGACCGTGCAGGGTGAAGACGTAGAAGACACAGGCTTGGTCTGGGAGGTTGCTGACGCCGATTGTTGGACATACCCCTTGGCGGGAAGCCTGACCTTGCAACCCTGGCGCACCAACCCCACCGGTCAAGTGCAGGTGAGCATGCACCCGACCCAAGGTATTCCCGCCGCACCGGCGGACCCGCGCCACGTACTGGTGAGCACCATCGAGCGGCTGAAAGCCGATGGATTTCATCCGGTCATGGCCGTTGAGTTGGAGTTTTACCTGCTGGACCGACAACGCGACGTCAACGGTCGGCCGCAGCCGGCGTTGCAGGCCAATGGCGTACGCCCTGTTGCACCACAGGTTTATGGCGTTTACGAGCTGGAGCAGCTGCAACCGTTTCTGGATGACCTCTACGCGGCGTGCGCGCTGCAGGGCTTGCCGGTACGTACGGCGATATCCGAGTACGCGCCAGGCCAGGTCGAGTTGACGCTGGAGCATCGGTTCGACGCACTCCAGGCCATTGATGAAGGCGTACGTTACAAACGCCTGGTCAAGGGTGTGGCCAACAAACATGGGCTGCAAGCGTGCTTCATGGCCAAGCCATTCAGCGATCAGGCCGGCAGCGGTATGCACCTGCACGTCAGCCTTGCCGACGAGCACGGCAATAACCTGTATGCGAGCGAAGACCCACAGGGCACGCCATTGTTGCGGCACTCCATCGGCGGGATGATGGAGACCTTGTTTGACGCTCTGGCGATATTTTGCCCCCACGCCAATTCATATCGACGCTTTCAAACCGGTAGTTACGCGCCGCTGGCTAAAAGTTGGGGCGTCAACAACCGTACCGTTTCGTTCCGCGTGCCCGGCGGCCCTGCAATCAGTCGGCATATCGAACACCGCATTTGCGGTGCCGATGCCAACCCCTATCTCGCCGCTGCCGCGTTACTGGCGGGCATTCACTACGGCATCACGCATGAAAGCGATCCCGGCGCGGCGATTGTGGGGAATGGCTATGAACAGGCGACCGATTTTCTACCCACCGACTGGCTGACAGCCTTGCAGGCACTGCAACGTTCAACCTGGGCACGTGAGGCGCTGGGCGCTGAGTTCCTGAAGGTGTTCCTGGCGATCAAGTGGCGCGAGTTCCGTCAATTCAATGCTGAAGTCGGAGAACAGGACTGGCGCTGGTACCTCACTCACGCATAAATGCTGGCCCGTCAGTTTGGGATTGCACGGCGCTCCGCGCACGTCTGCTGAGGTGCTGGATCAACTCAATGTGACACGTGTTGTGCCTTATGAAGCGCACTGCATGTCGATATCAGGCACTAGTGTGCCGTTATGAGGCTATTTTTGCGGTTGGAAGGCCGCGTATTGTGACTCGTCATTGGAGAATGATGATCGCCTGACCCTATAGTCAGAACGTCTTAAAGCCGATCACAGAGAACAATAAGAATGATCAACAGCCCAAGTTCGAAGGATGCAAGCGGCCAGCTGGCGCAGGGTTTCAAGCCGCGTCACGTCACCATGCTCTCCATTGCAGGGATTATCGGCGCGGGGTTGTTTGTCGGGTCTGGGCATGCCATTGCGGCGGCGGGCCCGGCGGTGATGCTGGCCTACCTGTTTTCCGGCCTGCTGGTGGTGCTGGTAATGCGAATGTTGGGAGAGATGGCGGTCGCCAACCCCGACACAGGCTCCTTCTCAACCTATGCCGATCAAGCCATCGGCCGCTGGGCCGGGTTCACCATCGGCTGGCTTTACTGGTGGTTCTGGGTGCTTGTGATTCCCATCGAAGCATTGGCCGCCGGGCATATTCTCAACCAGTGGTTCCCGCAGATCGACGCTTGGCTGTTTGCCTTGTTGTCGATCTTTTTGTTGGTGGTTACCAACTTGTTCAGTGTGTCCAAGTACGGCGAATTCGAGTTCTGGTTCGCGATGGCCAAGGTGGTGGCGATCATAGGTTTTATCGGCCTGGGGGGCGCGGTGTTGATGGGCTGGATTCCCGAACGGGAGGCCAGCGGTTTGAGCCGACTGATGGATGAGCATGGAGGCTTTGCGCCTAATGGTTTGTCGGCCGTCGTCGGCGCATTCATTACCATCATGTTCAGTTTTATCGGCACTGAAGCCGTCACTATTGCGGCTGCGGAGTCCAGCAACCCGGCGCAGAATATCGCCCGAGCGACACGTTCGGTGATGTGGCGCATCGGCGTGTTTTACGTGTTATCGATCTTCGTGGTTATTTCCGTGGTGCCCTGGAATGACCCGTTGCTGGCGTCGGTCGGCTCTTATCAGCGTGCACTGGAGTTGATGAACATTCCCCATGCCAAGCTGCTGGTGGATGTCGTCGTGTTGATTGCGGTGGCCAGTTGCATGAACTCCTCCATCTACATTGCTTCGCGCATGCTGTATTCACTGGGCAAGCGTGGGGACGCGCCAGCCTTGATGAAAAAGACCTCGGCACAGAGTGTGCCCAGGGCTGCGGTGATCGCCAGCACCATCCTGGGCGCGGGCGTGACCTTGCTCAGTTACTTCATGCCGGCTGGGCTGTTCCAGTTTTTGCTGGCCAGTTCGGGCGCCATCGCCTTGCTGGTGTACCTGGTGATCGCCGTTTCACAATTGCGCATGCGCAAGGTATTGCAACAGCGCAATATTCTGCTGACGTTCAAAATGTGGCTGTTTCCCTGGCTCACCTGGGCGGTAATTGTATTTATCTGCTGTGCATTGGCGGTGATGCTTTTAACGCCCGAGCATCGCTTCGAGGTGTCTTCGACGATCGGCCTGGCCTTGCTGATATCACTGGTCGGCGTCATCACCGCGCGGGAGCCCCACTCTGTACAAAAACCGATTCCCGCCGTCTCGCGCCCATGAAAGCACGGTCGGCGCACTGTTATTGGCTTATCCAGAGGTGAGTGGTTTTTTTGCCTGCGATTTACGTAATAGACACTTCGGTGTTTTTTTGTCTCGACCGTCACCCGAGTTTTCTACCCAGCAGCCAAGTGCTTATAGCCTCAACCAGTTCCGTCTTGCACTCCACCGGCAACCAATGCCCGCCGGACAAGCTGGTTACACTGAGGTCTGCGCAAGCCGCGCGCATGGGGTCGCCCAACCGATTGCCCTTGATGGTATTCATCGGGTCGTAGTCGCCGTTCACAAACAACACGGGCAATGACAGGCGACCGCCATCGGGCGCTCGGTGCGCATAGTCGATATTGGCATCGTCGTTCAGATACCACGCGCAGGGCGCGCGGAAACCATGCTCTTCGAAACTGCGTACCAGTGCAGCGAAGTCCGCCTGCGGCCATAGCGCCAGGTCTGGTCGAGTAGGTGGCGCCCGATGCGCCTCGCCAAACCGTCCACCTTTGCGGGTCACTTCGGCATTTGACGTCACCTTGGAGATATTCGCCGGGTCGCCTCGCCGATAAATCGACGCCAGCGATGCGGCTTTATCCGCATCAAGATCAGCGACAGCAGACGCAAAGTGCGTGTTGTAGTAGCGGTAGTAATCCCATTGACCGTCAGGGTACTGGTCCGCCGGATAGAGCGTTCGGTCCACCAGCGGGACGAGCGTGGGCAGTGCATTGGTGCTCGGGAAGTACGGCACCGACACCAGCACCACGCCACGGCTGCGCTGCGGTTGATGGGCGGCCAGTTCACCTGCCACCACGCTGCCCCAATCATGGCCCACCCAGATGGCGGGTGCGCCACCGAGATGGTCATGCAGCTCTGCCATGTCAGCCACGATGTGTGCAAGGGTGTAGGCGTTGATGTCGGAGGGCGCAGAGGAGCCCCCATAGCCGCGCATGTCGGGTGCAACGCAGTGCCAGCCTTGGGCAGCGAACGCCTCGATCTGCGCGCGCCAGATCAGGCTTAGTTCTGGCCAGCCGTGCAGGAAGATCATCAACGGCCCATCGGCCGGGCCCGACTCCAGATAGTGCGTGGTATGGCGGGGCGTGCTGTAAAAACGCGAAGTCAGCGTGGAAGTGGTCAAAGGAAATCCTCCTGATTAGCGCACGAACTTTACATAGACAAGCTCAGGGTCATGCTCATCAAGGTTCTCGATTCGCCCGCTCGGTATAAACCCGGCCTTGGCGAGCATGGCCTGGGACGCCAGGTTGGAGGCGTTGGTTGACGCAAACAACTTGGGCGTTTTGCACAACGCTTCTGCGCCCGCCAATAATTGCAGCGCCAGACCCTGGCGTTGATGTATCGGCGACACAACCACCAGCGCAACAAAGTCGTAGCTGAAAAACTCATCAGTCAACACCAGGTAGCCCGTGCATTCACCGGCAATGACGACGACCAGGCATCGCTGGCTAATTACCGCGTCATGGATAAACACGCGTCGATGAGCGTGGGCTGTGGCGTAGGCGTCCAACTCCACCAGGGCGCGCACATCATCAGGCGTGGCCTGGCGGATTAGCCGGTTTTCATGGGCCGGCGAGTGTCGGTCTTGGGCCATTGGAATCACCGTTGGGGCGAATGGGTAATGTATTAGTGTTGAAGGCGTTTGCAGTGTTCAAAAAAAGAACAGCGGGCAAGTGCATCAGCAGCATACAGCCAGCGCTGGCCTTGAGCGCCTCCTTGGCCAGCGCTTTGCTGTCAGCGTGTCAAGCACCAGGCCTGACGCGCAATGCCAGGAAGACCGGGCCGTCCTGGAAGGTACTGGCTTGCAGCTCATCGAGTGGATTGAGCGTATTTGTTCGCACCCCTGGGTTGCTAACGTGTGGAGGTATCAACCTGGTAGTCGATGTAATCTGTCGAGACGATGGTGCTGGTCGTGTTGGCGTCAGGTGTCCAGGTGAAATCCAGGACTCTTGCGGCTTTGATCTGCTCCTGCGAGACGGTGGCCTGGGTGGTAGTGGTAGCGCCTGACTGCTGCAAGTCGTCGTTCATGATACTCATCCTTAAGTAAAGTGCGTGCTTGAATGCGGGTCGACATGGCCCGAAGCGTATGACTGCCGTCATAGCGCTATTTTTCTACAGCGCAAGCGTGCTTCATTTTTTATGCTGTGTGGATAAACAGTGGTCTGAGTTTTGTCGCCTCGCAACTGTGGCGAGGGAGCTTGCTCCCGCTGGGGCGCGAAGCGGCCCCAAAAATGGGACTGCTACGCACTCCAGCGGGGCCAATCGCCCTCGCCACGGGTCAGTGATTGTCAGCTCGAACGCTTAACTGGCTGGCATTACGTAGGCTGGGTTGTTTTAACTCAGCTGCGCGCCGCCATCCGCACGTGCGTATTGCGCCAGCAGATCGGCCGCATCCTGGTAGCAACCCGTCCGCCAGTCGTGCGCTCAATACTGATCCACCAGGCGCTGCAACTGCGGGTCTCGAATCCTGAACACCTCGAACAGCCCAAGGGCACGTAACGCCGGGAGCAACGCCAGCAGGTCCTGCTCGGCGACGGTTCGCAGGTGTGCATCGGTGTTTGGATCACACCAGGCCTGGGCATTCACCAGAAAGGCTCCGACGCTGCCTTTGCGGATCACAACGCCGTGGCGTTCAGTCTGGTTCTGGTCATCGGGCAACAGTTCTTCGGCGCGCATGCGGTGTATTCCTGGGAGTTGAGGCTGCGACTATAGACGCACCAATGTGGCCTAGGTACGCTATTGAAGACAATCAATAGTCCGCTAAGGCCACTTATGTCCGCTCCGCTGATTCCCACTTCGGTATTAACGGCTGTCGATGACCCGCTGGTTGTCGCCGTGGTCCGAGTGGGCGCTGAACCGCGTATCACCGAACGCCATTGCCATGCGCGTGGGCAGTTGCTGGGCACACGCCAGGGCTTGTTATCGGTGGACGCCGGCGTCAGCCAGTGGGTGGTGCCGGCGACCCATGCGGTGTGGATCCCGCCGAATGTCGCCCATGGCGCGCGCTCCCATGGTCCCTTCGCGGGGTGGAGTGTCTACGTGTCGCCGCAGGGCTGTGTCGAGCTGCCGGATACGCCTTGCATCCTGGCCACCTCCGGCCTTTTGCGCGAGGCGGTGATGCGCGCTGCCGCCTGGCAGAGCCCTGAACTGGATGCTGCGCAGCAACGCTTGGCCGGGGTGATTGTGGATGAGATTCGAACCTTGCCGCGTGTGACCCTGGGCTTGCCGATGCCTCAGGATGCGCGCCTGCGCAAGATCGCTGAGGCGCTGTCCGATTGCCCGGATGACGAGCGCCACCTGCAGGAATGGGCGACATGGGCGGGCATCGCTCCGCGCACACTGACACGTCGCTTTGCGCTGGAAACGGGGTTCAGTTTCACCGCGTGGCGCCAGCGCGTGCGTTTGTTGCGCGCGCTGGAGAGGCTGGCGGCGGGTGTGCCGGTCACGCGTGTGGCGCTGGAGTTGGGCTATGACAACGTCAGTGCTTTTATCGCGCTGTTTCGCCGCACGTTTGGGGTGACGCCTGGGCGTTACTTCACAACGCATGAGAGTTTATGAGTAAAAAATCAATACCTGAAGTTAGTGGTTTGCACTTTTAATGATGGTTATTCAGCTGTTGTTCAGGTCGAATTAAACTGAATAAACAGGGCGTATAACCTTTACAACTCTTTACCTTTGCAGTCTGGATGAGCGAAAAAACAACATGCTAGCCTGCGCGTTTTCGACAGGCAGCAGGCGCGCATGAAAAGGCTAAAGGAACTGGCTGTAAACAAGCCCTGTTCATCAATATTTATAGTGGCGTTTATTGTATTGGCTGTGCTGCAATACAAACCGGCCGTGCTCAACTACACCACACGCTTTGTCGACTTTGCCGAGTATATGCTCGCCCATGGCGTGACACTGTTTCCCATTGCTGATGACCTGCAGCCATACCCCGATTACACGGTGCTCAATACACTGCTTGTGTACCTGGTTTCCTTGCCGTTTGGGCGTGTATCCATACTGTCGATGGGGCTGCCTTTTTGCGTGGCGGCTGCCTTGATGCTGGTGTTTATTTACAAGCTGGGTGCCCTGCACGAAAAAAAATGGGGCGCCTATGCGGTGGTCTTTGCGCTGTTTACCTGGTCATTTCTGGACGGCGTGAATTCCTTGGCGCTGGACATCTACCCGGCGCTGTTTACCGTGATGTGTTTTTACCTGGCTTATGCGGGCCAACTGCACCCGCACCGTTTTCATGTGCTGCCGGTACTCCTGGGCCTGGCGCTGGGCTTTGCCTTTCGTGGCCCTATTGGCCTGATCGGCCCGGCGGGCGTGGTCGCCTCCTATTATCTGTTAAGTCGACAATGGCGCCTGCTGGTGGTGTTCTGCTTGCTCGCAGGCCTGGTGCTGGCCGTAGGTATCACAGTGCTGAGCGGCGCGGCCTACCTGCAAGGTGGGCAGGCTTTTGTGCAAGAGGTGCTGGTTATGCAAGGCTTGGGGCGCTTTGGCACTGATCACGCCCCGCGTTATTACTTCTACTTCTCTGCAGGCTTGCTCACCTATGGCGTCACAGCCTTTATCGCATTAAACGTGATCATCAAGACGGGCAAACACTTCTTGGATCGCTCGCCGGCGCCGGCCACTCAGATGCTGCTGTACCTGACGGGTTGGTTATTGGTAGTGATCGTACTGTTCACGATTCCAAGTTCCAAGAAAGCGCGTTACATTCTTTCGATTACGCCGGCGATTTCATTATTGGCCGCGTATATCTTCGTGGATCGCAGCCAGCGCTTTGCAAGTACCCGCGACAAATTGCTGAAGTTCTGCCTCAACTTACCTATGGTCGGCCTGGGCATGCTGTTACTTGCCTTCCTCTATGGCGTGTTTGCAGCGACGCCGCTGCGGCCTAACTATCTTGGCGCGTGTGTCGGGTTGATCAGCCTTATTGCCATTCGCCCTTGGGTGACGTCACGGTTTCATGTACATCCACACCGGGAGTTCGTACTGTTGTGTTTTGGTGCTGCCGCCTTCCTGGTCCTGGATATGTTCTTCTTTAATTCGATTACTTACCACCTGGAATTGGCCGATGAGCCGACACCCAAGTTTCTGCCTTATTGGTTCTGGTAGGCGCGTTGCTATCGCAGTTTTAACTTTCGTTTGGCGACCCACAAGGCACTGATGCTCAGGGCGGCCGCCAGGATCAGATAAAAACTGGGGGCCAGTTGCGAACCTGTCAGCGCGATCAGCCCCGTGGCGATCACCGGCGCAAACCCGCCGAAAATCGTCACCGACAGGTTGTAGCTCAGCGACATGCCCGTGACGCGGGTCTGCACCGGGAACACATCGGCCATGAGTGAGGCCAGTGGTGCGAAGTACACGGCCTTGATCAACGCCATCATCGACACAACCAGCAGTAGCGACGTGGCACTGGGAACTGTATTGAGCCACATGAACGCCGGAACGATCATCAACATATAGAGGATCGAGGCCCACAGCATGATCTTGATACGGCTGACAAAGCCGGTAATGAAGCCGACAACCGGTGTGACCAGGGTCAGGATCAAGCCCCCGGTCAGGGTCGCCAAAAAGCCCGATGACTGGGGTATGTTCAAGGTGGTGGCGGCATAGGACGGCATGTATTTGATCATGAAGTTGGAGGCCGTCGACACGATCAACACGCCCATGGCCACCAGCAACAAGGTCTTCTGTGAATACAGTACGTCCCTTAACGGCTGCGAGCCCGGCTCGCTTTCCTTGAAGTCGGGGGACTCCTCCACCGTGCGGCGGATATAAAGCCCCACCGGACCCAGGATCAAACCAAAGAAAAACGGCACGCGCCAACCCCAGTCGAGCATCTGTTGATCGTTAAGGCAGGTGGTCAGGAAGTAGCCGAACAGCGAGGCAATCACCACACCAAAACCCTGGCTGGCAAATTGTAGGCTGGCGACGAAGTTGCGGGTCTTTTGCGGCGCGTGTTCCATCATGAACGCGGTTGAACTGCCAAACTCGCCGCCGGCGGAGAAACCTTGCAGCAGGCGGGCAAACAAAATGCCGATGGGTGCGATGATTCCGATGCTTGCATAGCCCGGCATTACCGCGATCATGGCGGTGCCGATCAGCATCAGCAATATGGACAGGCTCAAGGCTTTCTTGCGCCCTTGGCGGTCGGCATACGAGCCCAGCACCGCAGCGCCCAAGGGGCGAATCAGGAACGAAATACCGAAGGTTGCGAAGGCCAGGAACAACGAGACGGCCGGGTCGGCGGCGGGGAAGAATACCTTGCTGATGGTCAACGCAAAGTAGGCGTAGACCGACAGGTCAAACCATTCGAGGGTGTTGCCGATCAAGGCGGCGCCGACCGGTTTCCAGATGGATTTGGCCGGGTCGGTTGCCGGTGTCACAAGGGTAGGTGATAACGCTGTCATGTTCGACGCTCCTGGTTTTGTAAGTGTGTGAGCGGCAGAGGCAAAGGGTCGAGCCCATTGTTTTTATCAGGCGCGCGAGTGCGCGATGTCGCCCAGTTCCCAGAACAGGGCCGTCATGATCTGCAGGCCTTCGAGTACCACCGAACCCAGCAGGTGTTCATCGGGCGCATGCTGCGAACAGCCGGGGTAGGAGTGCGGAACCCACACGGTGGGCAGCCCCAGCACATCGGCGAAAATGTCGTTTGGCAGCGTACCGGCAAGGTTGGGCAGTACCGCGACCTGCCTGGGCGTGGTGTCGCTGATGACTTTTTTCGCGAAACGCACCCAGGCATTGTCCGGGTCCAGGCGCGTGCTGGGTGTGCACCGATCGATCACGATGTTCACGCTGTGAAAACCCTGCGCATCCAGGTGCTCGCGCAACAGGTGTTCCAGGTTCTGCCAGTCGGTGCCGACCACAAAACGCAGTTGGCAATGCGCGATGGCTGACGGTGGAATAGCATTCACCGGCTTGGCAGGGTTGCCGGCGGTAAACGCCAGAATCTCCAGGGTGTTCCAGGCAAACAGGCGTTCGCCCAGGGTCAGCCCTGGCTCACCCCAATCCACATCCAGTGGGCGGCCGAGCGCATGTTGATCGATGCCCAGGTCATGAATGGCGTCACGCACCGAGTCGGGGATCGAAGCGGGTACCAGCCCTCGGCAGCAAATGCGGCCATGCTGATCCACCAGGCTGGCCAATGCATTAGCCAGCACTATGGCGGGGTTGGACATCACGCCGCCCCAGTTGCCAGAGTGCAGGCCTTTGTCGCGGGCCTGCACCTGCAAGGAGAACAGTGCCGAACCGCGAGAACCGAGAAATAGCGTCGGGCGGCTGTCGTTCAGGCGTGGACCGTCCGAGGCGATAAATACATCGGCGTGCAGCAGCGCCTGGTGAGCCGTGCAGACCTCACGCAAACCGGGCGAACCGCATTCTTCCCCGGTTTCAAACAGCACCTTGACGTTAAACCCCAGGCGCCCCTGGCGAGCGTTAATCACCGCTTCCAGCGCCGCCAGGTTGATGCTGTGCTGGCCCTTGTTGTCGGCGGTGCCGCGCCCATACCAGCGATCACCTTCTATCGTCAGCACCCAAGGGTCGAGGCCTTCACGCCATTGCTCGGCGTAACCCAGGACCACATCGCCATGCCCATAGGTGAGCACGGTCGGCAGGTCGGCGCTTTCGTGGCGCTCAGCGAACAGCAATGGGCCTGCGCCTGTCGGGTTGTGCAGCGGCTGGCAGGCAAAGCCCATGCGCTCCAGCGCCGGTTGCATTTCCTCGTGCAGATAGCGCGCCAATTCGGGCGCCTGGCTGGGTGCCTGGCTTTCACTGCGAATCGCCACACGGCGACGCAGGTCGGTTTCGAAATGGCCGGCAGAGAAGTGCTGGCGAACACTGGCAAGTGCCTGTTGCTTGGACATGAGCGTTCCGATACGGCTAAAAGATTCAGGCCAATATAGAAGTCACCTAGCAGACTGTATATTGCTGTTTTTTGAAGACTGGGTTCTAATTAATAGATGCTTTTTTAAGGAAGACACCCGTGGATTACCGTTACTTTCTGGCCGTATTCGATTCTGGCTCCCTGGCCGCCGCTGGTGAGCGCTTGCACATCGCGCCCAGCGCGGTCAGCCGCCAGATCGCGTTGCTGGAAGAGAGTGTCGGCGTGGCGTTGTTCGAGCGTCGGCCACGGGGCATGGAGCCGACGGCGGCGGGTAACGCACTGGCCCACCATGCCCGACGTGCGTCGTTAGAAGAGCAAGCGTTGCTGTCGGAGCTGCGCGGCGGCGATTACCCTGGTGCGCGGGTAATTCGCCTGGTGTCCACAGAGGGCCTTTCGCGTTATTTCCTGCCCCATGTGCTGATCCAGCACTACCAGCAAGCCCCTGCCTTTCAGTACGTGCTGGAGGTGATGTCGCCGCTTGAGTGCGCAGAAAAAATCAAACGTGGCGATGCCGATGTAGGGCTGACGTTCAGCACCGCGCCCACTGATGGCGTCGAGATCCTCTACTCAAGTCGCTCGGCCATTCGCGCGCTGATGCGTGCCGGTCATCCGCTGTCGACGCTCAAGACATTGCCGCTGCGTGCGCTGCTGCCGTTCCCCTTGGCGCTGACCCCAAAAGGTACGACTCTGCGGCAGTTGTTCGATCTGGTGTGCGAAATGGAAGGGCTGCACTTCAACCATGTAATGACCTGCAACTACTCCGGCGCGATCCATGAGTTTGTTCGCCATTCCGACACCATCGCGTTTGGTGGTGCGATCAGCCAGCGGGTGAACGACAGCAGTGACCTGGTCTCGGTGCCGCTGTCGAACTCGCGATTTTCCGACCGCACCATTCAGGTGCTGACTATGCCTAAACGTACGCTGCCCGTTTCGTTGCAAGGCTTTATCGAGACCTTGATCGGCTGCCTGCAACGGGTCAACTGAACACTAACGTGTCAGGCTCGCGCCCGCGTGCCTGGCACGCTTGAACGCCCCCGCGGCGGCAATGTCGAGTAACCGCCGAAAGTTCGGGCATTGCGCGTGGTCGGGAGCAGGGCAGGCCGCAGCGTGGCGCAAGCCGCGGCTCATGGCTTGCAGTTGTTTGACCGTCGCGTCGAGTTCATCGGCCTTGGCCAGCAGCAGCGTTCTGTCCACCGTGGCCTGGCCATTGGGGGACAGCATGGCCTGTATCTCGTCCAGCGACAGGCCGCCCGCCTGGCCGAGGGCGATCACCGCCAACTGCTCAATCACCGCCGCGCCAAACTGACGGCGAGCGCCGGGCGGGCTGATGGAGGTGATGAGCCCTTTCTTCGCATAAAAACGCAAGGTGTGAGCCGGCACGCCCGTGCGTTTGACCACCTCAGTGATATCCATTACCAGACCCTTGACTTGAAGTTGACTTCAACTTCTATGATGCCTGCGCAGGTTAAATGGGTCCATGAATTAGAGGTCGATATGGCATCGCTGCACGTGGCTGCACAGGTAATTTTATTGGGGGCCGGGGCTACGGTCGTGATGGATATGTGGATGCTGTTGATGAAGGCACTGAAGGTGCCCACGCTGAATTTCGCCTTCGTGGGGCGCTGGGTCGGGCATGCGTGCCAAGGGCAGTTTACCCATCGCAGCATTGCCCAAGCGGCGCCCGTGCAGGGCGAGGTCGCCCTGGGCTGGATCGCGCACTACGTCACCGGGATTGTGTTTGCGCTGCTGCTGGTGGGGATAGAAGGAGTCGACTGGTTGCAGGCGCCCACATTCATGCCGGCATTGGTGCTGGGTATCGCCACCGTGGCTGTCCCGCTGTGTGTCATACAACCTGCCATGGGCGCGGGGTTTGCCTCCTCCAGGACACCCACGCCGGGCAAGAACTGCCTGCGCAGTCTGATCAGTCATGCGGTGTTCGGCGTGGGGCTTTATCTGGCTGGAGTATGTTCCAGCCACTGCTGGTAAGTGATACGGCTGATGTGCTCGGTCCGATAATCGTCGAAGAAGGCGTTGTAACGGTTTTCCTCGGTGTGATGAACGCGAAAGCCACACTTCGATTGAACGCTACAGGACTGGGTGTTATCGGCAAAGTAACCACACCAGAGCGCTTCAAGGTGCAAGGTTTCAAAGGCGTGTCGCATCACTTCGCGCACGGCTTCGGGGATCAGGCCTTTGCCCCAGTACGGCACGCCGATCCAGTAGGCGATTTCACCTTCACGCTCGCTGATCTCAAAGTTGCTGTGGCTGCCGATCAGGATGCCCACGCAGCCCACCGTGCGGTGGTTCTCTTTGAGTTCGACGGCGTAGACTTCTGGGTGATTGAAGACGGTGCGGATGATCTCGGCACTTTTCTGCACACTGGTGTGCGGCGGCCACCCAGCGATGGGGCCGACGCGGGTATCCTTGGCATATTCGTAAAGGTCGGCGGCGTCTGTGTCTTGCCAGGGGCGCAGCAAGAGTCGTTGTGTGTTCAGTGGCATGGCCTGTGTCCGTCAGCGATGGGTTCGTTTGGCACAGCCTAGTGACAGGCGCCTGATCGGTACACGCCAGTACCTTGGCGATTTCGGTACTTATCGAAACTCCTCTGTCCGCTGATGATAGGATTTACGCTCTTGCAGGTTGCAGCGCTGAGGCTTAATGCATCACATTCCGAAACTTTCTTCCCCCGATGACCCGCTACTGATGGGCGAGACCACCTTGGCCGAAGGGCTGGGGCTGCCGCTCGCTTTCGGTCATGCGTACCTGACCTTGCTGGTATGCCTGTCGGGCAGTGCGCGCCTTACTCTGAATTTCAAAGAGCATGCGGTAAGGCGCGGTGATGTGCTGGTTCTGGCTGAGGACACGATTGCCTTGTTCAAGCGCCACTCACGCCAGTTCAACGTGTTTTTTTGCCTGATACCCAAACGCTTTGCAGCGGAGGTGGCCTACCCACTGCCAAACCCCTTGTTTGTGTTTTTGCATGACCATCCCCATTGCGTGCTTGCCCCGTGCCACAGGCCGCTGATAGAGGGCTGGGTCGCACAGATGCGCGACATCGCGGGCAACTGTCCCACTTACCGGCACATCATGCTGCGCAACCAGCTGCAGACGTTTTTCCTGAAGATCGCCGAACAACTTCCGGCCCAACCAGCGGGCGGTCGGGCGTTCAGCCGCAAGGAAATGCTCAGTTGGCGGTTCTGGGAGCTGATTGGCAAGCATTGCACCCGTCATCGAGAAGTGAAGTTCTACGCCGATGCGTTGAGTATCACGCCGTTCTACCTGTCGCAGCTGACCAAGGCGTTTTTCAATGACAGCCCCAAGGGCTTGATCGATCGGCAGGTCACCCTGGAGATCAAGGCGCTTCTTTCTTACAGTAACCTGGCGATTGGTCGTGTGGCGGACGCTCTCAACTTTGCCGATGCTTCCTACTTGTGCCGCTATTTCAAGCGTCAAACCGGGGTTTCACTTTCCGGCTATCGCAGGCATCAGCATGCGGCAAGCGGGCAGGGTTGATCTGCGGCCCAGGGAAGAAGCAAGTACCAGGCAAGGGAGTTGTTTTAATGAACCAATACGATCTGATTATTGTGGGGGCCGGCATTCATGGTGCGGCTTTGGCCTATTACAGCGCCAAGGCCGGGCAGCGCGTGATGCTTATTGAAGAAGCCCGGCCTGCCAGCGGTGCCAGCGGCCATGCCTTTGGGTGGATCAATGCCAGTGCGTTGATTGAACCCGTGCAGCATCTGGCGCAAAACGTGATGGATGATTACCACCACCTTCAGGCTGCGTTGCCATCGTTCCCGTTGCGTTGGTGTGCAGAATTGACCTATGGCGTCTGCCCGGAAAATCCCCAAGCATCAGCAGCGGGCCTGAACCTTTCTTCCCTTCAACCGCGTACGGTTTCGCAGGCTGAAATCCGAGTAATTGAGCCCAATCTTGCTCACCCGCCTCTTCACGCCCGTTATACGCAGGCGGCAGGGATCATCTCGCCGGTCGAAGCCATTGAGTGCCTGGTTCTGGCCGCTGAAGGCTTTGGCGCACGGGTAGTCTGCGATTGTGCAGTCAGCCAGTTGCTCGTTGAAAATGGCCAGGTTGTGGGCGTCAGTACGCAGGCAGGCAATTGGTATGGCAAAAAAACGGTACTGGCTGCGGGCTTGGGAGTGCTTGATCTTTTAGTTGGCCAAAGCCTGCATCTGCCCATTCGACCGTCTCCGGCGATTCTGTTGAAGTTTGAAGTGGCGCAGGCGCTGCTCAATGGCATTGTTTCGAACGCCGATATGGAGGCTCGTCAAGGCGACACCTGTACGCTGATTGCGGCTGAAGACTACATCGACGATACGCCCGAAAATGGCCCCGCTGCCATTGGGCTCAGAGCCCTTGAGGCCATTCGTGGGCAGTTGAACGGTGCACAATCCATCGCGCTGAAGTCCGTAGCGGTGGGGTGGCGACCGCTGTCTGACGACCACCTGCCTATTGTGGGGCCAGCGGGCGACGACGGCGGGCTTTATATCTTGAGCGCCCATCCAGGCTTGACCCTGGCGCCCACCTTGGCGCGGCTCTTGAGCGAAGAGCTGATCACCGGTGTCGCGTCGCCATTGCTGGGCAACTTTCGGCCGATGCGTTTTCGGGTGTGAGCGCCAGAACCTTGTATCGTCAGCTGCCGTTTCAATCACTTTCAACATTCCATTGAAAGTCTATGCGCCCCGAGCGGATGGCTAACGCAGCCGGGGTTTCATTACGCTGGGTTTCTCCTTAACCACCTGCGGCGTATATCAACATGGTATTTAAAAACCTCATCACTTCTACGGGTGTGACGCTGCTTGCGCTGTTGATTGCAGGTTGTGCGAGCCATTCCCCTGACGGAGCGACCCCTGTGTCAAAACCCTTGGTTTCCATCGCCGTACTCAAAGCCAAACCTGGCAAACAGCAGGCACTCAAACACGGCCTGCTGGCCCTGGTTGCGCCAACGCGCACCGAGCCCGGTAACCTCGACTATGTGCTGTTTGAGCTGCGCGACGCCCCCGGCACCTTCTACATGCGTGAGTCGTTCAAGGACCAGGCGGCCCTCGATGCGCATTTTGCCACGCCGTACTTCAAGCAATTTGCAGCCACGGCCGACGACTTGCTTAGCGAGCCGCTGCAGCTGATTTTCCTTGAGCAAGTGTCGAACTGAGCCATTCGTCATCTTGCACCGTTATCGACATAACGGTGGTGCGACGCTGAACCTGTGGCAAGCAGGCTTGCCACAGTCAGAGTGTTCGTCCTTTCGCGCTGCAGATCAGTGCGTGCCGTTGCCGGCAAACATCTGTTTGGCGTGTGCAAAACACTTCTCGGCGATGGCCGAGCGCGGTTCGGTCTTGCGCATCACCAACCCCAGTGGCGCGAGCACGCTGGCGTCCGGCAAGTTGATAAAGGCGAGGTTCTCGATCGGGTTTTCCATGCCACTGTCCAGCGGCATGATCGCGCAGCAAAAACCTTCGTGGATCGCCTGGAACAACTGATAGGTCGAGTCGCTTTCGAGAATGGGCTGCGGGTCGAGGCCACGGCTGCGGAAACTCAGGTCAATGGATTTTCGATAATGCATGCCGTTGCTGATCATCCCCAGGGGCAACTGCGCGGCATCTTCCCAACTCATTTCGGTGCCTTCGAACTGGAAGTGGCGCGTGTCGTACAGCAGGCCGACGCGGGTTTCGCCCAGTTCAAAAACCTCCAGGTAATTGGGGTTTACGTGGTCCAGGTAGCACACACCCAAATCCAGTTGATTGGTGCCCAGGGCTTCGATGATCTTGTCCGAACTCATGGACGACAGGCTGAATTTGAGCTCTGGAAACGTCTGGGACAGACCTTGGATGTAGCTGATCGAGTTGAACCCGCTGAGCGG
Organism: Pseudomonas sp. PA-5-4B; assembly: GCF_021606215.1. NCBI lineage: Bacteria > Pseudomonadati > Pseudomonadota > Gammaproteobacteria > Pseudomonadales > Pseudomonadaceae > Pseudomonas > Pseudomonas sp. PA-5-4B. The sequence continues at coordinate 98,272 of NZ_WKDB01000004.1, forward strand.
TACCAGCCCCAGGCGCAGGCTACCCACTAACTGCCCGCGACACGCCGCCGCTTCGGCAAACAAACCGTCATGGGCGGCGAGCAGGGTTCTGGCCCAGGCCAACACGCGTTCGCCGGCCTGGGTGAAGCCTTCGAAGCGCTGGCCACGGGTGACCAGCTCCAGGCCCAGCTCATCCTCCAGATTGCGCAGGCGCATCGACAGGGTCGGCTGGGTGATATGGCAGCGCGCAGCCGCCTGGCCGAAGTGCCGGGTCTGCTCCAGCGCGATCAGGAATTTGAGTTGCTTGATGTCCATTTAAAGCCCCAGCCTGGGAATAAGTGAGCGGTCAGGATAAGTGCCCGTGCCTGCACCCGCAGCAGACCCTCTCATTGTAAGGCCTGCGTGTCCAATCACCTGCATTGAAGTGATCCTCACCAACGGATAAAAAGCAGAGCAGCCACCTGATGTAACGCGATCTGAATGTGGGCTTGCGCGGCGTGATCGGTTTTTTTAGCGCCCACTGAAACCTGTACGCAATTTGAAACGTTTAAGTGGTTTAATGTTTATGTCGGCTTGCGATGGATCGCAGCCGCCGACAGACCTTCTGTCATTGAATCATCCCAAGGAGCTACACCATGCATGGAAGTATGAAGTCCAAACACCTCGCGTTTCTGTTGATCCCGCTGGTTGCCGCTTGTACCACACCGGACAGAACCCGTGAGTCGGCCGTCACACCGCAAGCCCAGCCCCAACAGGCCTGGCAGTTCGACAACTGCTCGGTCGGCTGCCCCAGCGGTGGCAGCCCACTGACGCTGAACCGCCAGGCGTACACCCTGAACAATAATGGCTCGACCAAGTTTGCCAACTGGGTGTCGTACAAAATCACCAAGACCACCCCCGCCAGCGGCCGCGCGCGCGACTGGCAGACCGACCCGGACATTCCGGCCGGCGAAACCCTCGACCCGGTGGATTACAACGGCGCCAATGTCGCGCTCAAAGTCGACCGTGGCCATCAGGCCAACCTCGCCTCGATGGCGGGGGTAGCCGATTGGCAAAGCCTCAATTACCTGTCGAACATCACCCCGCAGAAGTCCGACCTCAACCAGGGGCCGTGGGCGCACCTGGAAGACCAGGAGCGCAACCTGAGCAAGCAGGCGGGGATCGACGCGGTGTATGTCGCCACCGGGCCGCTGTATGAGCATTTTGTCGGCACGCTGCCGGGTACGAACAAGGTGCACACCATTCCCAGTGGCTACTGGAAAATCATCTTTGTCGGCAGCTCGCCTGAAGGCGGAATGTACGCCTCGTTCGTCATGAACCAGGAAACGCCCAAAGGCGCGAACTTCTGCGATTACCAGGTGCCCGTGAGTCAAATCGAAGAGCGCTCCGGGCTGACGTTCTGGAGTGATCTGCCGCAGGCGGTGCAGGCCGCGTTGAAGGCCAGGCAAGGGCAGTTGCCGGGGCGCATTGGGTGCAAGCAAGCGTTGTAATAGTTAAGGATCCGTATCACTTCTGTGGCGAGGGAGCAAGCTCCCTCGCCACAGGTTACCGGTGCAGATACTGGCCTTTACTGTCAGCTTCGCTCGGCCTTCACTTAGTCCAGGCGTAGTTCACGGACCTGAAGAATCTGCTGATCAAAATTGACTACGATGATTGCGCAAGGGCTCGCCAGCAACCTGCGCTTATCAACACAGATAGCGGTTGCGTGCTTCTCTGAGCAGGTCACGCATCTGGTCGACGCGCAATAACAGCGTCATTTGCCGCTCATCGACGATAATCTCCGCCACGATCAATGTGCAGATCATCGGTGCGGTCACCAGCCAGTGCTCGTGACACTGGGTGGCCAGCGATATGAAGATGCCTGCAATCCACAACGCCAGCACCCACTTCGGGGCACGCCGTTGCAGCGGCACCCAGAAACGCTGCAACCTTTTCAAACGGGCCGTGTGCAGCCTTAACGAGGCTTCGAGTCGGGACACGTCATTGCTCATTTATACACTCGCTCAACGGTACGGGCGCAGCCTGGGAGCGTGGTTCCCAGCCAAGACAGGTTGACCCGTTCGACTTCTATCCAATGCTCGCCGACAGGTTTTGTGCGGCAGCTTTTAAACGCAATACACACCTGCTTTGCGTCCAATAAAGCAAAGTGCCGATAACGGGGCGGGCGCTTAAACACCGAAAAAAACATACGCATCACCGTGCCTCGCCCAATCAAACGTGCCAACTGAGTTCAAACAGCGTGCCGCCGTTTTCCATACGCCGGCAGGTCACGGCGCCGCCATGGGCGAGGGCGATGGCACGCACCACGGCCAGGCCCAGGCCACTGCCGCCCTGGGCGCGTGAGCGGGAGTTTTCACCGCGTTGGAAGGCGTCAAACAGGCGCGCGGCAAAACCTTCGTCGATGCCGGGGCCGTCGTCGCGCACGCGCAGGTAGTTGAAGCCGTCGCGGGTGCTCAGGTGGACGATGACATTGCCCGGTGTCGCGTGCCGCCGAATGTTATCCAGCAGGGCCAGCAAGGCCTGGCGAATGCGCGCCGGGTCGCAGCGCATCGTGCGGCGTTGCAGGTCCAGTTGCAGCACAAAACCTGCGGCCACCAGGCTCGGTTCGAACAACCGTACATCGTCTTCGATGCCTGTCGCCAGGTCGGCTTCTTGCAGGTTGAGTTCCAGGTAGCCACTGTCGGCCAGGCCCACCACGCGCAAATCCTCGATCAAGCGCGTCAAGCCTTCGACCTGGCCCAGCAGGCTATAGAACTGCGCGGTGTCGGGTTCGAATACACCCTCGGCCAACCCTTGCAGGCGCCCGCGCAGAATAGTCAGTGGCGTGCGCAGTTCATGCGCAATGGCGGCATTCCAGAACGCTTGCTCCTGCGCCATGCGCTGCAAGCGTTTGGCCATGCTGTTGAAGTCATTGACCAGGATCGCCGCTTCGCCGATCGACTGGTCACCGGCAACGGCCTGTACGTCCAGGTCGCCGTCGGCCAGTTTGCGCAGGTTCTCGGCCACGGAGTTGAGCGGCATCAGGATTCGCCGCGACAGTTTCAGCGCCACAATCGAGCCCACCGCCAGGCTCACGCACGTGGTCAGGCCCATCCACACCCATTCAGCCTTGGCCGGCAGCCAGGCATCCACTTCGGCGTCGGTGAGCGGCCAGTAGGTCCACAGCAATGCGTAAAAAATATACGAGCCGATCACCGCCAGGGCGATCACGCACAGCACCACGGCGCACATCGACAAGATGATCTGGCGGCTCAGGCCATTGAGCCCTTTCACACCATGCTCCCGAACCGATAGCCGACGCCACGGATACTGGTGGGCACACCCTGCACGCCGAGGTCTTCGAGCTTGCGCCGCAGTTTGCTGATATGGCTGTCGACCGTGCGCTCCAGGCTGTCGCTTTCCGGTGAACACTGGGCCAACAGCTCGGCGCGGGTGAACACCCGTTTCGGTGCCTTGGCCAGTTGCGCCAGCAGCCTGAATTCGGTGACGGTCAAGGCCAGCGGCACTCGGCGGCCGACCAGCGTCACCGTGGCTTCGTAGCTTTCCAGGTCAATTTCAAACGCGTCCACCCGCAGCACCGTGGGGCAGGCGCGGTCGCGATAAGCGATGGAGCGGCGCAGTACCGCCTGGGTGCGCGCCACCACTTCGGCGGGGTTGAACGGCTTGACGATATAGTCGTCGGCGCCGATGCGCAGGCCCATGAGCTTGTCCATGTCCTGGTCTTGCGCGGTCAGCATGATCACCGGCGTATGGCCGCGTTGGCGCACTTGCGCGAGCACTTGCCAGCCATCCACGTGGGGCATCAGCACGTCCAGCAACATCAGCTCCGGCTTGAGCGCCAGGTGCATGTCCAGCGCCTGTTGGCCGTCACGCGCGTGGGCGGTGCGAAAGCCGCTGCGTTTGAGGTAAGCCTCCAGAATGTCGGCGATTTGCGGCTCATCTTCGGCAATCAGCACGAGGGCCTGGGGTTCTCTGACGCAGTCCGGGCGGGGAATCGATGCAACGGGGAAATCAGTCATGGTCTGCTCGGTGAATACGCGGCGAGCCTGTGCATCCCTGCGCTCGTGCTTATCTGCCTTATCGTGGCTGCCGGTCCATGGCCACGTTTGCCAGTAGTGATCATAGCTTCTGGGTGAGGGTGCTGACCTCCAGAGCAGGAATCATCGTGTTCTCCTGGTAAATCTACGCAACGGTGAACGCAAGTGTGCGCAACCAACGTGCGCATTCATGGGAGGTTTTGTGGAGAAACGATGGAGGCGGGCACTAATTTGTGCCCGAGCGCGTAGGAGGCGGGATGGATTGACGGATAATACCTAAAAGTCCAATATGGAATTATAAGTACAAAAAGCCTATGCCTCTCTTTCTTCACGCTTGCCAAACCAACAACAACTTGCGAGATAACGACCATGAAGAAACCCGCGCTGATCGCTGCACTGGCCCTGGGCCTGTTTGCTTCAAGCCATGTGCTGGCCGCTGAGAAAACCTTGCGTATCGGCATTGAGGCGGCCTACCCACCGTTCGCCTCCAAGACCCAGGACGGCAAGATCGTCGGGTTCGACTACGACATCGGTAATGCCTTGTGCGCGCAGATGAAGGTCAAGTGCGTGTGGGTGGAAGGTGAATTCGACGGCCTGATCCCTTCGCTTAAAGTGAAGAAAATCGACCTGGCCCTGTCATCCATGACCATCAACGAAGACCGCAAGAAATCGGTGGATTTCACCCACAAGTATTACTTCACTTCCTCGCGCCTGGTGATGAAGGACGGCGCGGTGGTGGATGACCAGTACGCCAGCCTCAAGGGCAAGACCATTGGCGTGCAGCGCGCCACCACCACCGACCGCTATGCCACCGAGGTGTTCGAGCCCAAGGGCATCAACGTCAAGCGCTACAGCAATAACGAAGAGATCTACATGGATTTGGCGGCGGGGCGCCTGGATGCGATTTTTGCCGACACCATCCCGTTGAGTGACTTTTTGTCGATGCCACGCGGCAAGGGCTACGCCTTCGTCGGGCCGGAACTCAAGGACCCCAAATACGTGGGCGAGGGCGCCGGGATCGCAGTGCGCAAGGGCAATACCGAACTGGTCAGTGAGCTGAATACGGCCATCGACGGCATCCGCGCGAATGGCGAGTATCAGAAGATTTCACAGCAGTATTTCAAGTCCGATATCTACGGCGACTGAGGGTGTAACAGCAACAGTAAAGCCATACTCGGTCACATGTGGGAGCTGGCTTGCCTGCGATGCAGACACCTCGGTACATCAGGAATACCGAGTTGATGCCATCGCAGGCAAGCCAGCTCCCACAGTTGATGAACGATCGTTCAGCCCTTCAATTCCTTAAGGTGCTTGTACACCGTCGCCCGGCCCATCCCCAGCACATTCGCCACGTAGTTCGACGCGCTCTTGCCCTTGAACGCGCCCTCGGCATGCAATGCCAGCACCAGCTCACGCTTATGGTCGCGGGTCAGCAGGTTCAGGCTCAACTGACGTTCACGCATCCAGGCATGCAAGAAGGTGTTGATGCGCTCCTGCCAGTCATCACGAAACAGTGAATCCGGCTGTGGGATCAGCTTGCTCGGTGACAGGAACAGGTCCAGCGCCGCCTTGGCGTTTTCGAACAACGAGATATTCAGGTTGATGCACAGCACCGCCAGCCGACGACCTTTGTGGTCATGCAGCACCGTGCTCAGGCTGCGGATTTTCTGACCGTCCCAGTTGAGCTTTTCGTACGGGCCGATATTCACTTCGCGGATGTCATCGCTGAGCATGTCCTCCAGGGAGGAGTCGTCACCAATGGCCCGTTTCGACAGGTTGTTGGCGATGTAATCGACCTTTTGCGTGCGCAAGTCATGCAGCACCACTTCGGCGTGGGGAAAGAACAGCGTGGCGATCGCATCGGCGATCGCCCGAAAGTTCTGCACAACGTTTTCTTGTTCAGCAATGCTCATCAATGCGGCTCCAGGCGGACGGGCGAGAGCATACCAGCGTCCAGGCCAAACCGCGTCAGCGGCTCCGGCAACGGTGCGCCGCGTACCAGCGCCGCGCTGGCCTGGCCCATGGCCGGTGAGGTCTGGATGCCATAACCGCCCTGCGCCGCGACCCAGAACAGCCCCGGCACCTGCGGGTCGAAGCCCGCGAGCAAATCACCATCAGGCACAAAACTGCGCAGCCCGGCCCAGGTGCGGGTCGGGCGGCGGATGGTCAAGGTGGTGGCTTCTTCGATCTGGTAAATGCCCATGGCAATGTCCAGCTCTTCGGGCTGTACATCCTGGGGTTCGACCGGGTCGGCGTTGGCCGGTGAGCCGAGGAACATGCCCGCGTCAGGCTTCATGTAAAAGGCTTCGTCGAGGGCCACCAGCATCGGCCACCCATGCGTGTCGACACCCTCTGGCCCGGCGAAGATAAACGCCGAGCGCCGTTTGGGCTGCAGGCCGATGGACGCCGCGCCAGCGAGGCCGCCGATCTGATCGGCCCAGGCACCGGCAGCGTTGATGATGATCGGCGCGGTGTAGGTCGCGTCCTGGGTACGCACCTGCCACAGGCCGTCGGCGTCACGGCTCAGGCCCAGTACAGGGCTGTCGGTACGCACTTCGCCGTGATGGCGACGGATACCACGCAAATAACCTTGGTGCAGGGCATCGGTGTCGATGTCGCTGGCGGTCGGGTCGAAGATGGCGCCGTGGACTTTTTCACGACGCAAAATCGGCAAGCGTGCGCACGCCTCATCGACACTCAGCCGTTCCACCTGCGCCACCGTGGCCTTGGCGCTCTGGTATTGACGCTCCAGTTCCGCCGGGTCGCCGCTGAAATCCACGGTGATCTCCCCGCGTGGCGTCAGCAACGGGTGCTCACAGAAGCCTGCCGGCGGGTTATCAAAAAATGCACGGCTGGCCAGGGTCAACGCGCGCACTTGCGGTGTGCCATAAGCCGCGGTGTAGAGCGCCGCCGAGCGCCCGGTGGAGTGATAGGCCGGGTGGCTTTCGCGCTCCAGCACCAATACTTTGCCATGCTGCGACAACCAGAACCCGGTGGATGCACCGGCAATGCCGCCGCCGATGATGATGAAGTCTGCATGGCTCATAAACATCTCCTTAAACAATGGTTAGCGCTGGGTTTGGTACAGGGCATTGGCCAGTGCGACGTCTTCCAGGCCCAGGCCGATCGAGCGGAAAAACACGTGGCGGTCATAGTCCGGGCGCTGCGCCATATCACTGAGCAACTCCGGCAGGTCGCCGATCACGGCGCGCTTGTCCCAAGCGTGTTGCTCGGCGGCGATCAGCATCTCACCGGCCGCGCCCGGCGTGGTCTGGCGATAGTCGCAGAACACATGCATGGCGTGCAGGCTGGCGGGTGGCACTTCATGGGCGCGTGGCGCATTGGTGCTGATGGAGGTGATCAGCGCTGGCTTGCGCAAACGCGCCGGGTTGAGCACCGGGCCGGCCGATGAGGTACACAGCAGGATCACATCGGCGTCTTCCACGGCGCTGTCACAGCTGTCGGCCAGGGTCAGGCGCGGGTCCAGGCCTTTGAGGTGGGCGAGGGTGTCGACGCTGGCGTGGCCCAGGCTCGGTGAATACAGGCGAATCTGCTGCCAGTCGCGCAGGTTGCGCACGTAGTGCAGGTGCGCTTGCGCCACCTTGCCACTGCCGATAATCGCCAGGCGCCGCGCGGCAGCAGGCGCCAGCACGTCCACCGCCAATGCAGTGGTGGCAGCGGTGCGCGCGGTGGTCAGCTCGGCCGCATCACACAGCATCAGCGGCTGGCCGCTGTGCATCGACATCAACAACGTCCAGGCCGTCACCAGTGGGCCTTGCTCGCGCACGATGTAGGGCGACGTCTTGACGCCATAAACGCCCTCATCGGCCAGCACGCCCAGGTAGTTGATAAAGTCGCCGGCCCCATGCGGGAACTCCACCAGCTGCTGCGCCGGCTGCACCGCCAGCCCGGCCGCCAGGTCGCGGAACAGCTTGTGCAGAATGTGGGGCACATCGACCTGGGTGAGCAATTCACGGGCCTGGGCCTGATTCATGACAAGGGGCGTGCTGGACATGGCAATCTCCGCAGATAAACTAATTTGTCCATTATGGACTTTTAGTTCTGTTGGGCAATATCCACGTCAGAAAAAACTGCACGTTACTTCGCCAGCCACACCGTGACACACAAGCCCCGTTGCGCAATGGCGTCAGTAAACGCGAGTTGCACCCGTGCGCCTGTGCGATCGGCAATCACCTTGACGATCGAGAGTCCAAGCCCGGAGCCGGCCTCGTCGGTGCCCAGGCTGCGATAGAACGGATCGAACACGCGCGCCTGTTCCTCTAGCGTAATGCCGGGGCCGGAATCTTTGATTTGCAGTTGAGCGCCGTCGGCAGTCAGCGCAACCGACAGGTCGATACGCCCACCCGGCGGGGTGTAGCGAATGGCGTTATCCACCAGGTTTTTCACCAGCGTAAACAGGTCCAATTCGTTGAACGTCACCTGCACATCCTGGGTGCTTTCAACGCCTATATCGATCTGTTTACTCTCGGCCAATGGCAGCAAATCTTCCAGTATCTGGCGGTACACGGTATGCACCGACAGTGTGGTTTGCGCCCGCTCAGACGCCGACTGCGCCGCCGCCAGGCTCAGCAATTGATCAATCAGTTTGCGCCCGCGTTGAATGCCGCGTGACAGCGGCTCAAACCGCTCGCGGCTGACGGGCGACAGCTCGGTGGCGGCCAGCCGGTCGGCTTGCAGCGCCAGGGCGGTCATCGGTGAACGCAGTTCATGGGCGGCATCGGCGACAAAGCGCCGTTGGCTGTCCATGGACTGCCCGACGCGTGCCAGCAGGCGATTGATCGCGACCACAAACGGGCGTACTTCGCTGGGCAGGTGCTGCTCTTCAATCGGGTGCAGTTCCTGCTCGGCCCGTTGGTCGATCTCTGCGGCAAGCACGCCAATGGGGCGAAACAACTTGCGCACCAAGTCGCCGACCACCAGTAACAACACCGGAAACAGAATCAGGAACGGCAACAAACTGCGCCAGGCGCTTTCGCGGGCGTCTTTGTCGCGGGCATCGGATTCCTGGGCCACGGCGATGCGTTCACCACGGGCGGTGGTGTGCACCAGCACGCGAAAATTTTCGCAGACCATGGCGACGGTGGACAGGCCATCGGCGAGGCTGGCCGGAAACGGCAAAGGCAAGGCTTCATCCGTGGTGCCCGTGGCCCTTGGGCTGTCACTCAGGTGCTGGATGATCACCCGGGTTTCTTCGTCATCGCCTTTAAGCGCCGGGCCTTGTGGGTATTGCAGGGTCATGTGCTGGCGGTCATACAGCATCGCCACCTGGCGCAAGGTGGCGTCCTGCTGTTCGTGGGTTTCTTCAAACGCCGAGACAAAGGCGAACACGCTGGCCACCAAGGCCACCAGCAAAATAGCGAGGGATAACGCCACCGACAGGCGCAGTTGCACTGACTCGCTCAGACGTTTTTTGAAACCATCCATCCCATGCCCCTGACGTTCTTGATCACGTGAGTGCCCAATTTGCGCCGCAAGGCGTGAATCAGGAATTCGATGGCGTTGCTTTCCACCTCATTGCCCCAGCCATACAAGCGGTCTTCCAACTCGCTGCGCGAAAGGATGGCGCCGGGACGAATCAACAGCGCTTGCAGCAGCGCAAATTCGCGACTGGAAAGGGCGACCTCATGCTGTTCTTGCGTACTGGCTTGCTTGGTGAGCAGGTTCAGCGTCACCACGCCATTGCCCAGCAACGATTGAGCGCTGCCGCCTTTGCGGCGTAATACCGCACGCATGCGTGCGAGCAGTTCCGGGATATCGAAGGGCTTGAGCAAGTAATCATCGGCGCCGCCGTCAAGGCCCCGCAGGCGGTCGTCGAGGCTGTCGCGGGCGGTGATGATCAGCAAGGGCACGGGGTTGTTGCGTGCGCGAATCGTGTCCAGCACGTCGAGGCCATCCTTGCCAGGCAGGCCAAGGTCGAGCAGCACCAGGTCATAGGGATGGGTGTCGAGGGCGGCGAGGGCGGTGAGGCCATTCTTGACCCAGTCAGCGGCATAGCTCGCGTCGCTGAGCGCACGCTGGATCGCATCGCCAATCATCGGGTCGTCCTCGACCAGCAGTATTCGCATAAGTCTCTCCGCACAAAAAGCACGCGCGGCGAGGTGATCGCCGCGTGTGTATTGAAGCACCTGGGCAGGCATTTGTCCGATATCAGCCCTTCATCAGGTCGAAGGTCTTGAGCAGGTCGTCCATCGAGGCTTTGCACTCTGCCTGGTTAGGGTTGCCGTCACGCAGGGCCGAGAGGGCGCGGTCGATGGCTTTGTCGAGCACGTGCCAGTCGTTGGCGGCACGTGGCTTGATCCCGGCTTCAGCGCTGTCCCAGCTGGTTTCCAGGTCTTTGATGCGGGCTTTGGCACCTGACAGGTCGTTCTTGGCGACAAGATCGGAAACGTCTACCGCGATGTTACGAAACGCCGACAGATCACCCAGTTGCGACATATGGCGCTGGCTGCTGGTGGGGTTGGCCGCGCTGGCAGGTTTGTCAGCCGGCTTGGAACAACCGGTGGCGATGCCCAGCATGAAAATCGCTGAAACAATGGCGGCGTGGCGGATCACATTGCGAACTTTGCTCATGGCAGTTTCCTTGGAGTGAGAATTTATTGAATGAGGGTTTTACGGCTGCCGATGCTGATTTGCGCCACGGCCACCAGCAACACGATCACGCACAAGAACAACGCGCTGGTCCAACTGGCGCCCATGCCCAGGCCGCCGTACGTCTTGGCTTGGGTGAGCAGGTCGCCGAGGGAGGCGCCGAACGGGCGGGTGAGGATGTAGGCGATCCAGAAGGTCAGCACGCTGTTGACGCCCAGGCGCCAGGCCAGCAGTGTCACGCCGATTAAACCGGCGAAAATCACCGCGCCGAGGGTAAAGCCCAGGCCCAGGGCTTCGGTGGCCAGGTCACCGGCGGCGGTGCCTAAAGCGAAGGTGCACAGCACGGTGGTCCAGTAGAACCACTCGCGCCGTGGGGTCACGATGTCGCGGATCGACAGGCTGCGCTCGGTGCGATACCAGACGATGAAGTTAAGCGCGAGCAGCACCGAAAAAATCGCCGTACTGGTGTACAGGCTGACGTCGAGCTTATCGGTGAGGATATCGGTGATCTGCGTGCCGACGATGCTCACCAGCACCACCGTCAGCCAGTAGATCCACGGCGTGTAGGCCTTGGTGCGCAGTTGTCCGAACAACGCGAGCCCCAGCAAAGCGGCCATGCCGATGCTGGTCCAGCCGGCGCCGAAGCCTGCATCCACGGCGAGGTAATCCGCGCCGGTTTCGCCCACGGTGGTGGACAGTATCTTGATCACCCAGAATGACAGCGTCACCTCGGGTACTTTGTTCAGCCAACGGGCTGCTGTGGCATTCATCGGGGTTACCTCTCCTTGACTGCGCAGTGGTTGGCGCAGGGGAGAAGGTAAGCCCCGACACTTAGCTGAGACTGAGGGCCTGGGTTTTTTTCAATACATGCGCCGTGCCGAGTGTCGTGAGGTGCACCACACTGCCGGTGGGCGGGGCTTGCAGGCCGGAACTGCGCACCAGAATCGCCTGGCCCGGTTCATCCTCGGCAGGCTGCAACACCACGGTCAACGTGCAGGTATTGCCGCCGAATTCGCGCTCGGTCACGACACCACGGCAGCCCGACAGGTCGGTGGTACTCAGCTGCAATTGCTCCGGGCGCAGCATGATCCGCGTTGCTGCGTGGTCCGCCGTACTGTCCACCGGCACACGGCCCAGCCCGCAATGCGCCCAGCCAGCTTCAATACGGGCGGGCATCACCACCGCTTCGCCGAGGAACAACGCGGTTTGCTCATCGACCGGGTATTGGTACAGGTCCATCGGGTGGCCCGCCTGCACCAGGCGCCCCTGACGCATCACTGCCAATTGGTCGGCAAACGACAGCGCTTCACTTTGATCATGGGTGACCAGGATCGTGGTGATGCCCGCGTCGCTCAGCAGGCGCGCGACCATTTTGCGCATGGCCGAGCGCAGGCCGGTGTCCAGCGCGGAAAACGGTTCATCCAGCAACATCAACCGGGGTTGCTGGGCCAAGGCCCGGGCGAGTGCCACGCGTTGCTGCTGGCCGCCAGACAGTTCATGGGGCCAGCGCCGGGCCATGTTGGCGTCGAGGGCCACGCTGTCCATCAGTTCGGCGATGCGCGTGTGCCGGGCTTCACCTTGGGTGGCCAGGCCAAAGCCGATATTGTCGGCCACCGTCATGTGCGGGAACAGCGCGCCATCCTGCGGTACATAGCCGATCTGGCGCTGGTGGGCCGGCACCGCGTGGGTGGCGTCGACCAATACCTGGCCGTTGAGCGTGAGGCTGCCGGTGTCGGGGAATTCAAAGCCGGCGATCATGCGCAGCAGGGTGGTCTTGCCCGAGCCCGAAGGCCCGACGATCACTGTGCGGCTGCCGGTGGGCACCGCGAGGGAGACGTCCGCCAGGGCACGCTGGGTGCCGAAGGTCTTGCAGAGGGCGTGGAGTTCGAGGGCGTTCATCGGCCTGCCGTGCGTTTGGATTGATGGTAGAGAAGGCCGGTTAACGGCAGTGACAACAGGATCATGATCAGCGCGTAAGGCGCGGCAGCGGCGTAGTCGATTTCGCTGGTCAGCGCCCAGAAACCGGTGGCCAGGGTGCGCGTGCCGTTAGGCGCCAGCAGCAAGGTGGCGGTCAACTCGTTGGTGATCGCCAGGAACACCAGCGCCGCACCCGCAGCCGCAGCAGGCGCGGCCAGCCGCAAAGTGATCAGCCACAGGGCGCGGCCCGGCGAACGGCCGAGGCTGCGCGCCATGTTTTCCAGTTCTACCGGCGCCTGGGCGATACCCGCGCGCAGGCTCACCAGCGCCCGTGGCAGGAACATCAGCAAATAGGCGAGCAGCACGGTGATGGTGGTCTGGTAGATCGGCCGGGCGAAATGAATGGTCACTGTGACCAAGGCCAGCGCCACCACAATGCCGGGCAACGAGCTGGTGATGTAGTTGCAGCTTTCCAGGATGCGCTGTAAACGCCCTGGCGCCCGAATCGACAGCCACGCAATCGGCACCGCCGCACAGGTGGTCAGCACGGCACCGGCCACGCCCAGTAGCACGGTCTGCTCCAGCGCGGGCAGCAGTTCGTTGAACTGCCAAACCTCACGGCCACCGGCGATCAGCCACTTGCCCAGGGTGATCAACGGCACACCCAGGGCCAGCGCACAGGTCAGCCCTTGCAAGCCAAGGGCAAGCAGCGTGGTGCGCGTGCGCAGGCTCACAATACGTTGCTCGCGGGCGCTGCCGGAGCCGACCCGCGCATAACGCGCATGCCCGCGTGCAGCGGATTCCGCCGTGAGCATCGCCAAACAACACAGCGCCAGCACCGCCGCAAGCATATTGGCGGCAGGGCCGTTAAAGGTGGATTTGAACTGATCGAAAATCGCGGTGGTGAACGTATCGAAACGAATCATCGCGTACAGGCCGTATTCTGCGAGTAAATGCAGGCCCACCAGCAGTGCGCCGCCGCAGATCGCCAGGCGCAACTGCGGCAGCACCACGCGAAAAAATACCGCCCAGGGCTTGAGGCCCAGGGACTCGGCCACGTCTTCAATGGCAGGGTCGAGCCGGCGCAAGGTCGCCGCCACCGGCAAGTACAAAAACGGGAAATAGGCAATCACCGAGACCAGCACGCCGGCCGGCAAACCATGCATCGACGGCACCAGGCTGACCCAGGCGTAACTGTGCACAAACGCCGGCACCGCCAGCGGCGCAACCGCCAGCAGCGACCACACACGGCGCCCTGGCAGGTTGGTGCGCTCGGTCAGCCACGCCAGCGCAATGCCCAGCACCACGCACAAGGGCAGGGTGAACACCACCAGCAACACGGTGTTGACCAGCAGTTCACCCACACGCGGACGCCACACCAACGCTTCAATCTGCGCCCAGCCGATTTGCCAGGACACGCCGATCACAAACGCAATGGGCAGCAGCGCCAGCAGCGACACCACTACTGACAAACTGGTGACCCACGTGCCCCCACGGCTTTTAAACAAACCGTGGGCGCGTTTACGCGGTTGCGCCTGCGTTAAGGCGGGAGCTAAAGGTTCAGGCAGCAATCAGAGCAGTCCGGCTTGGGTCATCAGTTCGACGGCCTTTTTGCTGTTGAGCTTGGAGGCGTCCACTTTCGGCGCGTCCAGCTGGGCCAGCGGTGTCAGCTTGGGGTTGGACTGTGCGCCCTGGCCCACGGCATATTCGAACGAGTTGCCGTCCTTGAGGATCGCCTGTCCGTCTTTGCCGGTGATCCACTTCAAGAAGGCCTGGGCTTCGTCTTTATGCTTGCTGGAGGCCAATACACCGGCGCCGGAGATGCTCACAAAGGCGCCTGGATCCTGGTGTTTGAAGTAGTGCAACTGGGTGTTCTTGCTGTTTTCACCGGTCTTGGATTGGTCGACAAAGCTGTAGTAGTGGTAGATCACGCCGCTGTCGACCTGGCCGGCGTTGACGGCTTTAAGTACTGCGCTGTTGCCCCGGTAGATGCTCGCGTTGGCTTTCATCGCCTTGAGCCAGTCGAGGGTGGCGGCTTCGCCTTTGAGTTCCAGCACGGCGGCGACGATAGCCTGGAAGTCGGCACCGGCCGGTGAGGCAGCCCAGCGGCCTTTCCAGCTTGGCGAGGCCAGATCCAGCAAAGATTTTGGCAGCTCGGCTTCTTTGAGTTTGCTCGGGTTGTACACGAACACCGTCGAACGTGCGGCGATGCCCAGCCACTTGCCGTGGGCGGGGCGGTAGGCGGCGTCCACTTGTTCCAACGTGCTCGGCGCTACTGGCGCGAACAGCCCGGCGTTGTCCACCAGCACCATGGCCGGGGAGTTTTCGGTGAGGAACACGTCGGCCGGCGAGGCTGCACCTTCCTGCACAAGCTGGTTGCCCATCTCGGTGTCGTCGCCATTGCGGATGGTTACCGGAATACCGGTTTCCTCGGTGAAGCCCTCAACCCAGGCCTTGGTCAGGCTTTCGTGCTGGGCGTTGTACACCACGATGCCGGCGGTTTCGGCGGCATACACCTGCCCGGCGCCCACCAATGCAGTGGCGAGCAGGGCTTTAGTGAGGAAAGACGGTAGACGGGAAGCCATACGTTGAATGCTCCGGTTTTTATGTAGGCACGGGAAGCCCGTGAGGGGTCGATTGAGACTAGACCAATAGGAATCATTTGCATGTTGGGGCGCGGCGAATGTAGAGGCGCAGATGAGAAAAAAACGTCAAATAAACGGTTAACAAATGTGATGAGGCCTATTAAATGACGCAGGTCAAATGTGGGAGCGGGCTTGCTCGCGAATGTAGTGGTTCAGTCAGCATCTCGGGGGCTGACCCACCGCATTCGCGAGCAAGTCGAATCGTCGCACCGCCGCTCCCACCGTTTTTATTGCGTTCAGGCAGGCGGGGCTGTGGGTTTAAGGCACTCGATGGAGCGATCCACGGTGGTCTTGGCCATCTCCAGCAAATGCCACACTGCCAGAATCTTCGCGCGCTGGGGACTGGCCAGCAAATCACCGCAGTTGAGTGCAGTAGCTGAAGCACTGTCGAGCAAGCTGGCGGTGTGGAGCAGGGCGTCTTCGAAGCTCAGGTCTTCGATTTTAACGCCGTTGGAGGGCAGGTAATGGTCGATGGCGCGGTTGAAGGCGGCGCGGTCTTTGGTGGTGTTGCGGGGTGGGTCGGGGACGACTTTTTTCATTGTTTAGCTACCTTTTGGATTCAAGGAGCCGAACCGTTCGCGACTAAACGTAGGGTGGCGGCTGTACGCAGGTTAGTCGACCGGACCAAAAGGTAAAAACCGGCGCACCCGAGGGCGCCCTGCGCACAGCCACCATAAAACCTCATGGAGGGCCATGCACCTTTTGGAATACCGAGCGACTAAACCCGATCACTGATAAGCAGTGACGGATCGCAGACTAGCCATCGATTCCAACAGGCACAAGGCGGCAAGGATTGTCTAGGAAACGTCCTGCAATTTAAAGGGACGCGCCCTGCTGGCCCTTTAAAAACCATGACCAAATGCCACTAATCTCGCCACAGATCGTTCCCGCGCTCTGCGTGGGAATGCAGCCTGGGACGCTCTGCGTCCCGCTCACAACATTCAAGTTTTGCGCAGGTGCGACGCGGAGCGTCACGGGCTGCATTCCCACGCGGGAGCGTGGGAACGATCTATCAAGTCCGGCCATTTTTGTAGGCGTTAATTTCTAGTGATGTAGGCAACTTCCCAAATATCACTCAGCCTTCCCGACCTTGTGTCCGAGCCCTGTTCGCCTGCTTATATTCCAACGCCATCTTCATTGCATTCAGGGATACGAAGCATGGCGCAGGGCTATATCAACGACCGCCTCACGGACTACATCAGCTTGAAAAACCAGTTGATGGGTCATGCCCCGGGACGGCAGCGTGCCGATCATTATGATGTGCTGAACCGGCACCTGCGTCATGGGCTGGTGAGGCCTGGGCAGTTGGTGATTATTCCCGATCCCTACAGCGTGATCTGCTCGCTGGAAGAGGCCTGGCTTGTGCGCCATGCCGAGGCAATCGGTCGGGAGCTGGACGCGCGCGCCGCCACCCAAGTGGTCAACAACTATGACCTGCTGCAAAGTCTTCTCGGGTACGGCTCGTTGGGAGTGGGCAGCTCAACATCGGCGTGGGCGCGGCATCTGGACGAAGTGGCGCAGACGCTGGAAGAGATTGAGCGGCTGCACCAGCGCCTGAAAACCGCAGGCTTGGAGCGTGAGGCTTTTTTGCGCCAGCGCCAGGCGCTGTTTGGGCTGCTGGATACCCAGTTGCAAGGCGCGGCGCGATTTGGCACGGGGTTGCGAGGTAATCAGGCGCTGAAAAAGATATTGGGGGTTTCAACCAAAAGCTATCTGCACAAGGGTGAGATTGCCGGGTATGCGCAGCGGATGCGGAGCATTGCGCAGACCTCGAAGTGGTTGGGGATGGGCACCTATGTGGGCTTGGCACTGGACGTGGGCGTGGCAGGGTTGGAGATCAAGGAGGCGTGTGTGGAGGGACGCGAGGCGCAGTGTCGGCGGGCGAAGTATGTGGAAACGGGGAAGTTGGTGGGTGGCGTAGGGGGCGCTTATGGCGGAGGGAAGGCGGGCGCGAAAATAGCCCGTCTCGGCTGCAAGGTTTTTTTGGGCGTCGTGGCTAAAGGAAACGGTGACCTGGCTTGCGCAGTGATCGGCGGCGCTGCGGGAGGGTTTGCAGTAGGCAATGTAGTTGGCGATTTCGGTGCGTTTCTGGGCGGGCAAATCGAAGAGATCGACGGTGATCTGATCTTTCAGCCAGAGGGCGCATAAGCATGGATTTTCAACTCATCCTTGCAATCATTCTATCCATAGCGACGTTCGTTTTTGGCGGACTCACTTTCTACGCCGAGTGCACAAAGCTCGAAGCCCTGGAAAGCTACTTCAGCGAAAACGAGGTGGTCTGCGCCAACAAACGGTTTTGGGGCAGAAACAAGCACATCGACAGGTTTCATCGCATGCTCGTGATCAGTGACCTGTTGGGCATGCCTAAATTTCACATTAAAAGAGGCGAGGTGACCGAGGCAGAGGTGGCGGCCGTCCCCCTGTCCCTCAAGCGTTGGGCGGTGTGGCCGTATCATTTTGGGATGGTATGGTTTGCTGGCTGTATCCTCTGGACCCTCTTGTATGGCTGGTAGCCTGCGGCCATCAGATCGTTCCCGCGCTCTGCGTGGGAATGCAGCCTGGGACGCTCTGCGTCCCGCTCACAACATTCAAGTTTTGCGCAGCTGTGACGCGGAGCGTCACGGCCTGCATTCCCACGCGGGAGCGTGGGAACGATCTGTTAGCGCATATGCAGGATAATCGGGCTACTACTGGCCGGGTCGGTATGCCCGCGCAGCTTGTTCACCGCCGCAGCCTCCACCGCGCCGCCGTTGTTGCCCCATGTACCGCGCACGTAGCTCAACACCTGGGCGATTTCCTGGTCGGACAATTGCTCGCGGAATGCCGGCATGCGGTACGCGTCCGGCATACCGGCGGTCACGATGCGTTGCGAGCCATTGAGGGTGATGTTGATCGCCGAGGCGCTTTCCTTGGCCAAGGCTGAGGTAGCACCGGCCAACGGTGGCATCCACTCCGGCTGGCCTTTGCCGTCCAGGCCATGGCAGGAGGCGCAGCGGGTGGCATAGGTGTGGGCACCCGGTGCGCTCGTGTCGAGCGCTGCCGTTTGGTACTGCCACGGCGAACCGTCACGCTGCGGGTCGCCCGGCAGTGATTTGAGGTAACGCGCAATGGCGGCCAGGTCGTCGTCTTGCATGAACTGCGTGGAGTTGTTAAACGCCTCGGTCATCGAGCCATACACCACTGCGTGTTTGTTACGCCCGGTCTTGAGGAATTGCACAATCTCCGGCTCGCTCCAGCGGCCCAAACCGGTGTTGTGGTCCTGGCGCAGGCTGGGTGCGTACCAGCCGTCGAGCAAGGCACCGGCGAGGAACGGCGCGCCGGACTCGTCCAATGCCTTCTCGTTGAACGCCAGCCCACGCGGCGTGTGGCAACTGCCGCAATGGCCGGGGCCTTGGACGATATAGGCGCCTCGGTTCCACAACGCGTCCTGCTCGGGTTTGGCGGCATAGGTTTTAGTCGGCGCGAACACGCCGTTCCACAGCGCGATGGGCCAGCGCATGTTCAGTGGCCACGGAATGCTGCTGGGGATGTTCGGCTCGCTGGCCGGTTGCACGCCTTGCATGAAAAACGCATACAGCGCGCGCATGTCGTCGTCGCTGAGTTTCACGTAGGACGGGTAGGGCATGGCCGGGTAGAGCCGTCGCCCACCCGGCGCCACGCCGTGGCGCACGGCGCGGTCGAAGTCAGCCAGGCTGTAGGTGCCGATGCCGACGTTTTTGTCGGGCGTGATGTTGGTGGCATGAATGGCGCCCAGCGGCGTGGCCATCTCCAGGCCGCCGGCAAACGGCGCTTTGCCCGGCAGGCTGTGGCAGGCCACGCAATCACTGACGCGGGCGACGTATTCACCACGGCTGACCAGTGTCGGGTCAGCCGTGGCGTTGGCCTGTTCAAACGGCGAAGCAGGTTGACGGGTGACGTACCAGGCCAGCAGGCCGGCGGCGACTGCGCCGGTCAGCACCAGCCAGCCAGCGGTTCTAGCCAATCGTTGGTTGTTCATAGGCGTTCCTTGTCGGTCAGGCGAAGGTGTAGCGGCTCAGGGGCAGGCTGCGGATGCGCTGGCCGGTCAAGTGCGCCACCGCATTGGCCACGGCAGGCGCCACTGCGGGTAGCGGCGGCTCGCCGATACCGCCCATCTTTTCGCCGCTCTCGACGATCTTCACGTGCACCTTGGCCATCCGCGAGGGTGGCAGGATCGGGTAAAGGTCGTAGTTGCGCGCCCGTGGTTTACCGTCCACGTACACCGCTTCTTCCACCAACGTTTGTGACAAGCCCAACGCTACGGCGCCGTTGACCTGGGCCTCGATGATCGCCGGGTTGACGATGCTGCCAGGGTCGATGGCTTCCCAGATGTTATGCACCTTGACCTGGCCGTTTTCGATCGACACTTCGGCAACCACCGCCGCATGCGAGCCAAATGGCGAGGCCATGGCCACCCCACGGGCACGCCGGCTGCCGTCTTCTGCGGTATACGGGCCACGTTTCCAGCCACCGGACAACTCGCCCACCGCTTGCAGCAACGTGGTCAGGCGTTTGTTGTCGCGCAGCAGGTGCAGGCGCAACTCATACGGGTCATGGCCGCCTTTGTCAGCCAGTTCATCGAGGAAGGCTTCGTAGAAAAAGTCATTCAGCGAGTTGCCCACCGAGCGCCAGTAGCCGAGCATGGCCGGGCCTTTGACGTAGATCTGGGCGATGCGTTTGTTGGGAATCGCGTAGGATTTGCCCGACAACCCTTCAAGAGCCGTCGGGTCGATTTTGTCGCCCTGTTTGCCGGCGATGGCTTCGGATGGGCCTTCGGTGGCGCTCACGGCTTCGATGGCCACCGGCAAGCCTTTGTCATCCAGCGCCGCGCGGAATTTGACCACCGCGACCGGGCGCAGCACATCGCGCAGGAACTCTTCTTCGCGGCTCCAGATCAGCTTGACCGGGCGTCCCACAGCCTTGGCCAATGCGACGGCCTGCGGGTACGGGTTGGCTGAGTCGTACAGGAAATGCCGACCGAAAAAGCCGCCCAGCAACGGCGAATGCAAGGTGATCTTTGACACATCCAGTCCGGTGCGCTTGGCGATGTCGGCGCGGAACATGTCTGGCGCCTGGTTGGGCAGCCAGACTTCCAGCGTGCCGTCCGGGTTATAGCGCGCCAGGGCCGATGGCGGCTCCAGTTGGGCATGGTTGACGTACTGGTTGTGGTAGGTGGCTTCGACCTTGGTCTTGGCGTTTGCCAGCGTGGCGTTGACGTCGCCTTCGTTTTCTTCGTCGCGGGCCGGGCCTTGCTGGGCGGCGAGGAAGTCACGGTATTTGTCGCTGGAAAAGTCTGCCGGCATGGCGCGCACTGTAGAGTCAGCGGCGGCTTCCAGCCATTCGACCTGAATAGCTTCTACTGCACGCTTGGCGTGCCACCAGCGCTCGGCCACCACGGCCACGGCGCCAGGCAGTTGATGCACCGAGTGCACGCCTTTCATGGCTTCAACTTGCGCCTGATTGCGCAGGCTGCCCACGGTCATGCCCAGGCGCGGCGCATGCTGCACGGCGGCGTGGAGCATGCCGTCGACCTTGAGGTCGATGCTGTATTGCGCCTTGCCGGTGGATTTGTCGTAGGCATCCAGGCGTTTGACCGGCTTGCCGATCCAGCGGAACTGGCTCGGATCGCGCAGGGTGATGGTGGACGGGTCAGGCACCGGCATGTCGAGGGCGCGGCTGGCGAGTTCACCGTAGCCCAGCGAGCGGCCCGAGGCGGCGTGTACCACGCGGCCGGGGGTGGTGGTCAGTTGCGCGACCGGCACGCCCAGTTGCTCGGCGCCGGCCTGCAACAGCATGGCGCGGGCCAGGGCGCCCAGGCGGCGCATTACCGGGTAACTCATGCGCACCGACATGCTGCCGCCGGTGATGCGCATGCCGTTTTCCATCACCACATAGGCATCGCCCGGTGGCGCGGCTTCGACGACAAACGTGGCAGGGTCGGCGTCCAGTTCTTCACCAACAATTTGCGCCATGGCGGTGTGGGTGCCTTGGCCGCCTTCCATAAAGGGGCTGAGCAGGCGCACCGTGCCGTCCGGGCGAATCTCGAGAAACGCCGGCACCTGCGTGCCGCGCTCCGCAGGGTTGGCGGTGGCCGCGAAGGCGCGGCCGCCACCCAGCGGCAGGCCGAAACCAATCACCAGCGCGCCCACGGCGGTGCTGGCCAGAAAGCGCCGGCGTGACAGGTTGACCGGGTCGCCCAGGGCCACATCCAGCAGTTCGTTGCGCGTATTCATCATGCGCGCTCCTTCTGCTGGGCCAAATCCTGCATGGCGGTGTGGATGGCGTTATAGGTGCCGCAGCGGCACAGGTTGACCATGGCGGCATCGATTTGCGCGACCGTCGGCGCGGGGGTGTGCTTGAGCAGCGCCGTGGCCGCCATCACCTGCCCGGACTGGCAATAACCGCATTGCGCCACCTGATGCTCGACCCAGGCGGCGACCACGTGCTTGCCCACCGCATCGTCCTCAATGGCCTCGATGGTCGTGACCTCGCGGCCGACCACACCCGCCACCGGGGTAACGCAGGAGCGCACCACATTACCGTCCACCAGCACCGAACAGGCGCCGCACTGGGCCAGGCCGCAACCGTACTTGGTGCCGGTCATGCCGAGGTCGTCGCGGATCACCCACAGCAGCGGCGTGTCGGCGTCGGCATCGACCTGGTAGGTCTTTTGGTTGATACGTAATTCCATGGCGGGTTCACCTGCTGATCATCGGTTGGTGGTGCTGAGCTCTTTTGAGCCCTTATAAGAAGAGTGGGACTTGTGGCCCATCGTTGCACTCTAGACCACGGCGCAAGGGCTATCTATCCGCCAGTCGATAAGTCGGAGGATCAGGCAAGTATTTCGCAGGAATGCACTACCGGCAGCTTGACCGTTCCCACGCTCCGCGTGGTAACGCATCCTGTGACGCTCTGCGTCACGGCGTCAAAAGCGGGACGCGGAGCGTCCAGGGCGGCATTCCTTTGCGGCGCGTGGGAACGATCCTATAGGCACTCCTTTGTGTGTAGGCAACCTCTGATCCGACCCGGCTCGCCGCACTTTTTTTGATTCTCCTGATCTATCCCTGTCACGACCCCACTCATTCAGAGTGTGGGCAACAGAATCAGACCCGGTGCCGATGGATCGAACGTCACATACTTGTATCTCCCGCTGGCCGTTGTTTTTGGTTGTTCTTTTGGCACTGTTTACCAGTGGTTGCAGCCAGCAGCAGGGCCGCGACATCGCCAGCCAGTTCAGCAATGGCAGGCCCGATGAGTTCTTTCAGACCAGCGTTGACCGCATGGCAACCCTGAGCATGCGCGACAACTTGCAAAGCCTGTATCTGCTGATGAGCAAGCTCTACCTGCGCAACCCCAGCCAGTGGCGCCAATCCGGTTACCCGGATGCGGTGAGTGCCGCGCGGGAAATCCGCCAGGCCATCGAGCATCAGCAACCGCTGCCGGCCCTCGGCGAGCGGCGCGATCTCGCGGCCTTGAGTTACTCGTTAAGCCCCGACTTCAAAGGCGACCGGGTCGGTGCGTTTATCTACGCGATCGGCAGCATGCTGGTGACCGCCCACGGCGGCCGCACCCAGTTTTATATGACTGACTCGATCAACCCGCAGTTTGTCAGCAACGCCGCACGTAATATCGAGAAAGCCACCTGGCTGCTCAGCCAGCGCCAGGACGCCAACGGGGTATTGCTGCTGTTTTCCAACGAGATATCGGAGGAGGGCAGTAACCTGAGCTTTGCGGTCGAGTTCGGCAAAGTGGTTGCGCGCCTGGACTTGCTCGCGCAGATGCTCGATGAACGCTACCGACGTGTGGCGCTCAACTACGCGCAGAGTTTGCTGCTGATGAATTTCTTGCCGGTGCAGTAATGTAGGTACGGTATTTCCCTTTCAGGTGTAGGAAGTGGCCTATCTTAAGTCCCCACGCTTGAAACACCCCTCGGTGGGCAATAGCCTCGGACTTTTCTCAACGGATGAGTGCCTACCTTGGGTAAGCGAAAAACGGTTTGGCCTACGGATCGCGAAGTTCGTCTGCGATTCATTCTCTTTGCGGTGATCGACGTGGCAAGCGCCCAGGGTGTTCCTGCCGAGGTGTTATTGACCGCACATAAACTGCTGCGCGATTCGCCGGCGGAGTCTCAGTTACGTAAAGCCCTGGCTGACATCCTGGCCTGCGATGAAATGGCGGGGTTCAGTTTCCTCAGGGGGTCTGAGGCGGATGATTTTATGCGCACGATCGAACCGCTCACGGACGCGACTGATCACCAGGTTTTGCTCTCGGGTTAGATCGTTTATTTCCTTAAGTGAGGTCGCAAGGCTTTAATCGCATATCCATCCTGGCGTTTATGCGGTGCCAGTAGCGGCTTTAAACGTCTTTACAGCGATTTATCTGTTATCACGCCCGGTGTCGCTGTCCTGGTCACCCAAGCAAGCTCCCGAACAGCCATTTGTGCTGCTCTGCCGTCGTCTTGCGCCGTCGCCCGGTGTCTCTAGAATCGGCGCCAGAACTTAGCCATTTCCTGTCGATTACGGAGTTTCGAACATGATGAACGCAATGCAGATGCCGATGAACACGTCCATGCCAATGATGCCGATGATGGGCATGCCGATGATGATGGCGACCATGAAGTGCGAAATGGCGGGCGACGCCATGATGTGCACCATGAAGCCGGCGGCCGGTATGGACATGGCGCAGTTCAAGACCAATGCCGACATGATGGCGATGATGATGAACTGCGGCATGCCGATGATGATGCAGTGCGCAAACATGTCGATGCTGTGCATGTCGGCCGATGCCATGAAGATGATGGCTGACATGAACATGCCGATGATGACCATGGGCATGTCGATGTCGATGATGAAATGCATGATGGAATGCAGCGTGATGGGCGACAGCATGATGTGCAAAATGCTGCCAATGCCAGGCATGAGCATGGCCATGATGGAAAACTGCTGCATGCTCATGAACAAACTGATGAATGACTGCGCCATGCCGATGATGATGAGCTGCAACGGCATGCCGATGATGTGCTGCACCTGCTGACCGCTGCTGCCTGAAACGCAAAAAAAAGCCCCGACTTGTCGGGGCTTTTTTGCATTCAGTCCAGGCGTTCCGGGTAGGTGATCACCAAAAATGCCACCGCCTCGCTGTCCGCCGGGTTGCGGTAGCGGTGGGGCTGGTCGGCGTAGAACAGGATCGAGTCGCCGGTGGAGAGCAAGTAGCGCTCATCGTTGACGCTGACTTCCAGTACGCCCTGGGCCACCACCAGGTTTTCCTGAATGCCGGGGCCGTGACCGGCAGAAATTTCTTCGCCGAGCGCACGCAAGCGGATTTCGTAAAATTCCGATTGGCGGGCGGTATCAAAGGGAAACAACGCACGGCTGACGAATGCCCCGTCGGCACTTACCAGGCGTTTGCTTTGTCGCGCCGGCAACACCTCGACGCCTTCAAAGGCACGGTCCTCCAGAAAGGCCGCGACCGACACCTTCAAGCCTTTGGCGATTTTGCACAGCACCTTGATCGACGGCACGCTGCGCCCGGACTCGATCTGCGCCAGCATCGCCCGGCTCACGCCACACGCGCGTGCCAACCCGTCCAGCGAGAGGTGGCGCTTACTGCGCAAACGTTGCAGGTTCTGCGCCACGCACAGGCTGGTGTCGTCATCCTCAATCGCAGGTTTTGGCAGTGCTTGGGCTGATTCGGGCAGTACCTGTAAAAAATTCATCGGCGTTACGCCCGGCGCGTATCACTGGCGGTTGCGGTGTGGGCGGAGAACACCGCAAGCCCCGCGCGTGCCGCGTACATGGCCCACATCAGCTCGGCCGCGGCACGCGCCTGGCGGCGTTTACGGTGGAGGGTGAAGTCAATAACGCTGGCGGATGTTTGCATGGGGGAAATCTCGTGGGCGACTCAATGCCTCCCACAGTAATGCGTGCTGGTTATTTCTTTAAATACTGAGTTTGCATGTGTTAATGCGATTTTGGACTTAGAAAATAATCCCGGTCCGATGCTGTTGTGGGAAGGGTCTGGTCCGTTAATTAAGCGTGACCTGGTGAGCCTGCCTGGCTTCCCATCACTGTTCGCGTGATGGCCCAGGCTTTGTCACGCCCCCGAATGCCAAGGATTTACCCCATGCTGTTGCGCCAACCCCCACTGCTGTTTGCCGCCCTGACCCTCAGTTCACTGGCGCACGCCGATACCCTGCAACTGGCCCCGGTCGAGGTCTCCAGCAGCGAAGCCAGCGCCGCCGAAGTGGCCCAGGCGCAGCTCAAGAGCGTGCCCGGTGGCACCAACTTCATCGATATGAGCAGCGTGCAACAGGGGCGCGTCAGCACCAACGAAGACGTGTTCAAGTACCAGGCCGGCGTCTACGCCAAGGCGGCGAATAATGAAGGCGTGAAGTTGTCGATCCGCGGTTCCGGCCTGAACCGCAGCCCCGGCTCCCACGCCTCGGGCCTGTATGAAATGCTCGACGGTTTGCCGCTCACCGGCCCCGGCGGCACGCCCTATGAACTCAAGGACCCGCTGTGGCAAAGCCGCGTCGAGGTACTGCGCGGCGCCAACGGTTTTGACCAGGGCGCCCTGGCCCTGGGTGGCTCGGTCAACTATGTCACGCACACCGGCTATGACGCGCCGAAGTTGCAGGTGCGCTATGAAGTGGGCAGTCGCGGTTATGCCCAGCGCGAAATCAGCTCCGGCCAGGTGCTGGGCGACGCCGACTACTACATCAGCCTCACCGACTCCGAATCCGACGGCTACCAGCACCAGAGCGCCGGCACCGGCAAGGGCATTGCGGCCAACTTTGGCTACCGGTTCAACCCGGACCTGGAGACGCGCTTCTATTTTCGCTACCGCGAAACCACCAACGACAGCCCCGGCAAGCTGACGCGCTACCAGATCAGCCACGATCCAACCGCCGCCAACAGCCTCAACGCCGCCCGCGACTCGAAACGCCTGCAGCCGGGCTCGACCTGGATCGCCAACAAGACCACCTTGCAGCTCGATGACACTTCCCGCGTCGAGGTGGGGCTGGCCTATCACGACTACCCGATGGATTTGCGCGAAGGGCTCAACCGCCTGAAAGTCGCCTACACGGATGTCAGCGGCACCCTGAACTACATTCGCCAGGACAGTTGGTTCGGCCACGACAGCAAAACCACCCTTGGCCTGCGCACCACCCAGGCGATGCCCAACAACGGTGCCTCGGAATATGTGCGCGTGCCGTCGAGCAACCCCGCCACCTATTACGCCCCCGGCACCAAAACCCGCGACTATAGCTACCTGGGTTCCGACACGGTGCTGCATATCGGCAACGACCTGGAACTGGCGCAAGACCTATGGCTGACCACCGGCCTGGCTGCGATCTACACGCGCCGCGAAACCCAGGTCAGCTACCCGCAAGGGCAGGCGCCGCTCAGCCAGCATGATTGGGACTACGCGCCGCGCATCGGCCTGCGCTATGACTTCACCCCGCAGTTGCAGGTGTACGGCAACCTGAGTCGCTCGGTCGAACCGCCGCACGCGTGGTCGATGATTTGGGGCTCCAACAAGTATTTCACCGGCGGCCCGGCCAAGGGGCTGGCCCGCGAAGGCGTGAGCTTGCGCAATCAGACCGCCACTACCCTGGAGATAGGCGGGCGTGGTGAGCAATGGTTCGGCCAGTGGGATTTGGCGTTGTATCGCTCCGAAGTGCGTCACGAACTGCTCACAGTGGAGACCCAGGCGCAGACACAGAGCAGCAGCGCCGTCGTGGCCGAAGCCAACGCCAGCCCCACCGTGCACCAGGGCGTGGAGTTGAGCCTGCTCAGCCCATTGTGGGACGGCGGGGGTAATGGCCAGTTGGCCTTGCGCCAGGCCTACACCTACAGCGATTTCCACTACCGTGACGACGACCGCTTCGGCGCCAACACCTTGCCGGGCATCCCCAAGCATTACTACCAGGCGCAAGTGCGCTACAGCCACCCGACCGGTTTCTACACCAGCCTCAACACCGAGCACGCTTCACGGGTGGCGGTGGATTACGCCAACTCTTACTACGCGGCGGCG
Organism: Pseudomonas sp. PA-5-4B; assembly: GCF_021606215.1. NCBI lineage: Bacteria > Pseudomonadati > Pseudomonadota > Gammaproteobacteria > Pseudomonadales > Pseudomonadaceae > Pseudomonas > Pseudomonas sp. PA-5-4B. Next base: position 125,513 of record NZ_WKDB01000004.1, read on the forward strand.
TACACAACGCTGGGCGCCACTTTCGGCTATGACGCGCCGAAACAGGACTGGCAAGCCTGGGTTGATCTGCGCAACCTCACCAACCGGCGTTATGCCAATACCGTCACGCCGGGGTATGACGACAAGGGGTTGGATGTGGCCCGCTCCACGCCGGCCGATGGGCGCGGTATCTATACCGGTGTGTCGTGGAGCTGGCGCTAAGCCAATTTAACTGTCACCGAGGTCTAACTGTGGGAGCGAGCTTGTGTGGGGGGCTGGCTTGTGTGGGAGCTCCCACACAGACCAGCATCCACTCAGACCAATTCCCACACAAGCCCGCCCACGGCATCCAGCCCACCCGAGTGGCCCTTGCCCCGCCACAGTTTTACTGGCATTGTTCGCTCAATTGGTAATCTTTCCCATTTGAGAAGTTTTTGCGCATGCATGACATTCCGGCCGCGCCGGGCGATTGCGCCCGTCAGCAGACCCTTACGGCGATGTACAGCGAGCACCATGGCTGGTTGCACGGCTGGCTGCGCAAAAAACTCGGGTGTTCCCAGTACGCTGCCGACCTGGCCCACGATGCGTTTATCCGCGTGTTGATGCTGGCCGATCCGCACACCATCAAGGAGCCTCGCGCCTTTCTCGCCACCACCGCCGGGCGCCTGTTGATCGATGGGGCGCGGCGCCGCCGGATCGAAAAGGCCTACCTGCAAGCCCTGCTGGTGCAGTGTGAAGACGCCGGCATGCCCGACCCGGCCGCGATCCATGTGGCGCTGCAAGCCCTGGAGCGCATCGCCGAGATGCTCGCCGGCCTGCCGGCGAAAACCCGTGAAGCCTTCCTGTTAAGCCGCCTGGACGGGCTCACCTACAGTGAGATCGCCACGCGCCTTGAGGTGTCATCCAGCACGGTCAAAAACTATCTGTCCACCGCGCTGGTGCATTGCTACCACAGCCTGTACGGGGCGGACCCGTTGCCGTGAACACCGAGCAGATCATTCAACAAGCGGCGAATTGGCTGACGCGGCTGCACGACGAAGACGTCAGCGATGCCGAGCGCCACGCCTTCAATACCTGGTGCCAGGCCGACCCGCGCCATGCCGTGGCCATCGAGCGTATGCGCTCGCTCTGGGGTGGCTTCGATACGTTGCCCGCGCAACCGGCACGCATCGCCCTGAATCGCGCCTTTGCGCCCCAACGTTCGCGCAGGGTGCAGGCCTTGGGGGTGCTCGGCGTAGTGCTGTGCGGCTGGTTCGGTGTGCAGCACATGCCGGTGTGGACGGCCGACCAGCGCACCGGCATCGGCGAGCGCCGCCAGGTCGCCCTTGAAGACGGCAGCCAGTTACAGCTCAACAGCAACTCGGCGGTGGACGTGAAATTCGACGGCCACCAGCGCGTGATCGAACTGCTGCAGGGCGAGCTGTGGGTTGACGTGGCCAAGGACGCGCAACGGCCGTTCGTGGTACGCACCGATCAAGGCACGGCCACGGCCTTGGGCACGCGCTATCTGGTCAAGCGCGCAGTGGACGGCAGCACCGTGGTCACGGTGATCGAGTCCACTGTGGCGGTCCAAGGTGACACGGGCGAGGGCGTCAAGGTCACGGCCGGGCAGCGCGCGATTCTTGATCATGGCCACGCGGGGCCTGTACAGGCGACCGGCAGCGCCGACCCGGATGCCTGGACGCGTGGCCTGCTCAAGGTCAACGACCAACCGCTGAGTGAGGTGCTGCAAACCCTGGCCAGCTACCGCCACGGCTTGGTGCGCTTCGATGCCCAGGCGTTGAAAAACCTGCGTGTGTCCGGGGTGTTCAAACTCGACGACACGGCCGCGGCGCTCTCGGCGCTGGCCGATAACCTGCCGATTCGGGTGGAGTACTTCACCGACCTGATGGTGGTGGTCAAACCGCGCTAGATCAGCCTTCGTGCTGGCGCAGGCGCTTGTACAGGGTGTTGCGGCTTACGCCCAGTTCCCGCGCCAGGTGGGAGATGTTGCCGCCCGCTGCTTTCAAGCGTTGGCTCAGGTCGCTGTTGTCTTCCAGGCTTGGCTGGGTGGGCAAGGGCGCGGTCACGTTCAGGTCGACAAAGAAATCATCCGGCAGATGCTCCGGTCGCACCGGCTGCTCCTCGGCCATCGCCAGCGCCACCTGCAACACGCTGCTGACCTGGCGCAGGTTGCCCGGCCACGGGTGTTGCTCGAACAACGCCAGCACTTCGGCACTCAGCCCGGCCCATTGGGTCGGCTCACGGTGCTGTTGCCACAACTGCTGGAACAGCGCCTGTTTGTCGGTACGCTCGCGCAAGGGCGGCAGTTCCAGGGTCAGGCCGCCGATGCGGTAGTACAAATCCTCACGAAAGCGCCCGGCCTGCACCCAGTCGCGCAGCACGCGGTTGGTGGCCGAGATGATGCGCAAGTCCACCGGGAACAGCTCGCTGCTGCCCACCGGCTGCACGCAGCGCTCCTGTAGCACCCGGAGCAAGCGGGCCTGGGTCGGCAAGGGCATGTCGCCAATTTCATCCAGAAACAGCGTGCCCTTATCCGCCTTGCGGATCAGGCCGATGCTGCCTTTCTGGTTGGCACCGGTAAAGGCGCCTTTTTCATAGCCAAACAGCTCGGACTCGACCAGTTCGGCGGGAATCGCTGCACAGTTCACCGCAATGAACGCCTGTTTGCTGCGCGAACTGGCCTGGTGCAGGGCTTTGACGAACACCTCTTTGCCAACGCCGGTCTCGCCGTGAATCAACAACGGAATGTCTTTTTCCAACAAGCGCTCAGCCTGGCGCACGGCCTTTTCTACGCGCACATCGCCAAAATGCAGGGTCTGGATGCTCATCGGCGCAGGTTTTGTGGGCTTGGGCTCAGCAAAGACCCGCGCCTGCACCGGCATCTTCTGCGGCCGCTTCAATAAACACTGGAACCGATTGCGGCCCGCCGCCTGCAACGAGAACGGCAAGCCATCGGGTTGATTCAACAATTCCAGCAGCGAGACTTTAAACAAACTGTCGATCAGCACCCGCGACAAACTGATGCCCAGCAAGTTGTCGGCGCGGCGGTTGGCCGACAGCACCTGGCCGCTGTCATCAAAGATGATCAGGCCCGCCCATTGGCTGTCGAGGTTGTTCAGGCCGGTGTTGAAGGTCAGTTGGAAATGCTCGCCGCGAAACAGGTTGAGGATCAGCCGGTTCTCGACGGTCTGGCTCATCATCTTGACCATGCCCAAGGTGTGGGAGGGCGGCAGGTAGCTGTCGCTGGACACATCCAGTACCGCAATGATTTCGCGCTGGGCATCGAAAATCGGCGCCGCGGAGCCGGTCATGAAGCGGTTGGCCTTGAGAAAGTGTTCATCGTGCTCGATATGCACCGCCTGGGCACAGGCCAGCGCAGTGCCGATGGCGTTTGTGCCGCTTGAGCGCTCCCTCCAACTGGCACCGGCACTGAAGCCGCGCGCCAGCTTCGGCTCGATAAAACGCTGGGTGCCCCACGAGGTCAGCACCTGGCCCTGGTTGTCGGCCAGCATGATCAGGCAGTTGGAATTGCTGAGGATGTTTTCGTAGTAGGGCAGCACTTCCTGATGGGTGGTCTGCACCAGGGAATGCTGGCTTTCGAGCAACTGGCTGATGCCTTCGGCGGGCAGTTGATCAAAGCTGGGGGTGCTCTGGTGGTCCAGTCCAAAGGCGCGGCAACGGCGCCAGGATTCCTGGATAAGGGTGTCGTGTGCGAGGGGTTCGGCCATGGGGGCGACCTTCTTTTATTTTTATTGTTATCAAGCCTTACGCCGTCCAACTGTGGGAGCAGGCAAGCCAGCTCCCACATTAAATCTGTGGCGCCCATCGATTGTTGTTCAGAACTGTTCAATGTCAACCCGCTTAATGTTCAGTTGTTCAGCGCTGGTTGTTCATTTGTGTTCATGCCTGAACATCCTGTTCAACCCATTTCCTTACAGATCAACCACCTGCCACTTCTGGCACGAAACTCGCTCTTACGAATGGCCAGAATCATTCCAATAATAAAAAGGGCGTGTCATGTCATTGACCCTGGAACATGTCTCCCGCGTTGTCGAAGGCCAGACCTGGATCGACGACGCCAACCTGCGTTTCGAAGCCGGTTCTTTCAACGTATTGCTCGGCCGCACGCTGTCCGGCAAGACCAGCCTGATGCGCCTGATGGCCGGGCTGGACAAACCCGACAGCGGCCGCATCCTGATGAACGGCGTAGACGTCACCCACAAGCCGGTGCGCCTGCGCAACGTGTCGATGGTCTACCAGCAGTTCATCAATTACCCGACCATGACCGTGTTCGAAAACATCGCCTCGCCATTGCGCCAGGCCGGTGTGTCCAACGAACTGATCCACAGCAAAGTGCTGGAAACCGCGCAGATGCTGCGCATCGAGAAGTTCCTGCAGCGCCACCCGCTGGAGCTTTCCGGTGGCCAGCAGCAACGCACGGCCATGGCCCGCGCCTTGGTCAAAGACGCCGAGCTGATCCTTTTCGATGAGCCGTTGGTAAACCTGGACTACAAACTGCGCGAAGAGCTGCGTCAGGAAATGCGCGAGTTGTTCAAGGCGCGCCATACCATTGCCATCTACGCCACCACCGAACCCAATGAAGCCCTGGCCCTGGGTGGCACCACCACCATCCTGCACGAAGGCCGGGTGATCCAGAGCGGCAGGGCCGCCGAGGTGTATCACCAGCCCCAGACGGTGCTGGCCGCCGAGCTGTTTTCCGAGCCGCCGATCAACCTGATGCCGGGGCGTATCAGCGGCAATGAAGTGAGTTTTGCCAATGTCGTGCACTTCCCGTTGAACGTGGATCTGCGTCCCATCGGCGAAGGCGAGTTCCGTTTTGGCGTGCGCCCCAGCCATATCAGCCTGGTGCCGAGCAACGACGATGACCTGGAACTGGCGGTGACCGTGGAGGTGGCCGAGATCAGCGGTTCGGAAACCTTCCTGCACGTGCGCAGCGAGCATTTCCTGTTGGTGCTGCATTTACCGGGGGTGCATGAGTACGACGTCGACGCGCCGATTCGTGTGTACATCCCCACCCATAAACTCTTTGTGTTCGATGGCCAGGGGCGTTTGGTCCAGGCCCCCGGGCGCCGCGTCGCGAGGGTTGCCTGATGGCCGAGATCCATTTGCAGAACCTCGCGCACAGTTACAGCCCTACACCCAATGGCCCCGAGGACTACGCCATTCGGGCCATGAACCATGTGTGGGAGCAGGGCGGTGCCTACGCCTTGCTCGGGCCATCGGGCTGCGGCAAGTCGACATTGCTCAACATCATCTCCGGCTTGCTCAGCCCGTCCGAAGGCCAGGTGCTGTTTGACGCTAAAGTGGTCAACGAGCTGACCCCGGAGAAACGCAATATTGCCCAGGTGTTCCAGTTCCCGGTGGTGTACGACACCATGACGGTGTTCGACAACCTGGCGTTTCCCCTGCGAAACCAGGGCATGGCTGAGGCGAAAATCCACAGCAAGGTGCAGGAAATTGCCGAAGTCCTCGACCTGCAAGCCCTGCTGAGCAAAAAAGCCCGCAACCTCACCGCCGATGAAAAGCAAAAAGTTTCCATGGGCCGTGGCCTGGTGCGCGATGACGTGTCGGCGATCCTGTTCGACGAACCGCTGACGGTGATCGACCCGCACCTCAAATGGAAACTGCGCCGCAAGCTCAAGCAGATTCATGAGCAATTCAATATCACCATGGTCTACGTCACCCACGACCAGCTTGAGGCGTCGACCTTCGCTGACAAAATCGCGGTGATGTATGGCGGGCAGATCGTGCAGTTCGGCACGCCGCGTGAGCTGTTCGAGCGCCCCAGCCACACCTTTGTCGGCTATTTCATCGGCAGCCCCGGGATGAATCTGATCGAGGTGCAGGCCGAAGCCGGTGGCGTGCGCTTTGCCAGTACGTTGCTGCCGTTATCCGAGGCGTTGCAACAGCGCCTGCGCGAGGCGGACTACAAAAAGCTGCAGGTGGGTATCCGCCCGGAATTTATCCACGTGTGGGACGAGTACAACCCTGACGCGCTGCAGGCCGACGTCGTGCATGTGGAAGACCTCGGCACCTACAAGATCATGACCCTCAACCTCGACGGCGCGTCGTTGAAAGTACGCCTGGCCGAAGACAAACCGGTGCCGGAAGGCAAAGCCTCGATCAGTTTTCCCGCGCAGTGGTTGATGGTGTACGCCGACGATTACCTGCTGGAGGTGCAGCCATGAACAAGGTGCAGAACAACAAGGCCTGGTGGCTGGTGTTACCGGTGTTCCTGCTGGTGGCGTTCAGCGCGGTGATCCCGATGATGACCGTGGTCAACTATTCGGTGCAGGACATTTTCGACCAGTCCAGCCGCTATTTTGTCGGTGCCGACTGGTACAAACAGGTGCTGCTCGACCCCCGCCTGCATGACTCCTTGCTGCGCCAGTTCATCTACTCGGCCTGCGTGCTGTTGATCGAAATCCCGCTGGGCATCGCCATCGCCCTGACCATGCCGACCAAGGGCCGCTGGTCGTCACTGGTGTTGATCATCCTGGCGATTCCGCTGCTGATCCCGTGGAACGTGGTCGGCACCATCTGGCAGATTTTTGGCCGCGCCGACATTGGCTTGTTGGGTTCGACGCTCAACGCCATGGGCATCAACTACAACTATGCGGCCAACACCATGGACGCCTGGGTGACGGTGCTGGTGATGGATGTGTGGCACTGGACTTCGCTGGTGGCGCTGCTGTGTTACTCGGGGCTGCGTGCGATTCCGGACGTGTACTACCAGGCAGCGCGGATTGATCGCGCATCCGCTTGGGCGGTGTTCCGACATATCCAATTGCCAAAGATGAAAAGCGTGCTGCTGATCGCGGTGATGTTGCGCTTTATGGACAGCTTCATGATTTACACCGAGCCTTTCGTGCTGACGGGCGGCGGGCCGGGTAACGCCACCACGTTCCTCAGTCAGACCTTGACCCAAATGGCTGTAGGCCAATTCGACCTGGGCCCGGCGGCGGCGTTTTCCCTGGTGTATTTCCTGATCATCCTGTTGGTGTCCTGGCTGTTCTACACCGCCATGACCCACTCCGACGCCAACCGCTGAGGCCGCCAACATGAGCAAGCGCAAGGTTATCCCGCTGCTGATCTACATCCTGTTTCTGCTGGTGCCGATCTACTGGCTGCTGAACATGTCCTTCAAGAGCAACACCGAAATCCTCGGCGGGCTGACCCTGTTTCCGCAGGACTTTACCCTGGCCAACTACAAGGTGATCTTCACTGACCCGAGCTGGTACACCGGCTACCTCAACTCGCTGTACTACGTGAGCCTGAACACGGTGATCTCCCTGAGCGTGGCGCTGCCGGCGGCCTATGCGTTTTCGCGCTATCGGTTCTTGGGCGACAAGCACCTGTTCTTCTGGCTGCTGACCAACCGTATGGCGCCGCCGGCGGTGTTTTTGCTGCCGTTTTTCCAGCTGTATTCGTCCATCGGGCTGTTCGATACGCACATCGCCGTGGCGCTGGCGCATTGCCTGTTCAACGTGCCGTTGGCGGTGTGGATCCTGGAAGGCTTCATGTCCGGCGTGCCCAAGGAAATCGACGAAACCGCCTACATCGACGGCTACAGTTTTCCCAAGTTTTTCGTGAAGATTTTTATCCCGTTGATTGGCTCCGGTATCGGCGTGACCGCGTTTTTCTGCTTCATGTTTTCCTGGGTCGAACTGCTGCTGGCGCGCACCTTGACCTCGGTTAACGCCAAGCCGATTGCGGCGGTGATGACGCGCACGGTCTCGGCCTCGGGCATTGATTGGGGCGTGCTGGCAGCGGCGGGGGTGTTGACCATCCTGCCGGGCATGCTGGTGATCTGGTTTGTTCGCAACCACGTGGCCAAGGGCTTTGCCCTGGGCCGGGTCTAGAGGATTCGATGATGGAATGGATGGCCTGGACCACCCCGACCGCACTGTTCTTTGTGACGATTGGCCTGCTGCTGGCAGGCATGACCACCTGGGAACTGCGTTCGCCGAGTATTCCTCGGCGCGGTTTGTTGCCGATCAGCACCACCCGTGGTGATCGTTTGTTTATCGGTCTTCTCGGCAGCGCCTACCTGCATTTGCTGGTGATCGGCGTTACCGACTGGAGCATCTGGGTGGCGTCTGCGCTATCCCTGGTATGGCTGTTGAGTGTGATGCGTTGGGGCTAGTGCCCTTATGAACTAGTGCCCTTATGAATAAACCACCAGGAGGTCTCTATGTTGAATAAAAACAATAAGCTGCGACATAGCATTTCATTGGCCGCCGTACTGGCCTTGAGCGGTTTGAGCGCCACGGCCTGGGCCGATGCGTACGAAGATGCCGCGAAAAAATGGATCGGCAGCGAGTTCAAACCGTCCACCCTTACCGAAGCCCAGCAGCTCGAAGAGTTGAAGTGGTTTATCAAGGCGTCGGAACCGTTCCGTGGGATGAAGATTAACGTGGTGTCGGAAACCCTTACCACCCACGAGTACGAATCCAAGGTACTGGCCAAGGCCTTCAGCGAAATCACCGGCATCAAGCTGACCCACGACCTGCTGCAGGAAGGCGACGTGGTGGAGAAGCTGCAAACCCAGATGCAGTCCGACAAGAATATCTATGACGGCTGGGTGAACGATTCCGACTTGATCGGTACGCACTTTCGCTATGGCAAGACCGAATCCATCACCGACCTGATGGCCAACGAAGGCAAGGCCTTCACCTCGCCGACCCTGGATATCAAGGACTTTATCGGCATCTCGTTCACCACCGCGCCGGACGGCAAGATCTACCAGTTGCCCGACCAGCAGTTCGCCAACCTCTACTGGTTCCGCGCCGATTGGTTTGAGCGCGCGGACCTCAAAGCCAAGTTCAAGGAAAAATACGGCTACGAGCTGGGTGTGCCGGTGAACTGGTCGGCCTATGAAGACATCGCCAAATTCTTCAGTGAAGACGTCAAGGAAATCGACGGCAAACGTATCTATGGGCACATGGACTATGGCAAAAAAGACCCATCGCTGGGCTGGCGCTTCACCGATGCCTGGTTCTCCATGGCCGGCGGCGGCGACAAGGGGCTGCCTAACGGCTTGCCGGTGGACGAGTGGGGCATTCGCGTGGAGGACTGCCACCCGGTAGGCTCCAGCGTGACCCGTGGCGGCGACACCAATGGCCCGGCCGCGGTGTTTGCCACGCAAAAGTACGTGGACTGGATGAAAGCCTACGCGCCTCCGGAAGCGGCGGGCATGACCTTCTCCGAATCCGGGCCGGTGCCGTCCCAGGGCAACATCGCCCAGCAGATCTTCTGGTACACCGCGTTTACGGCCGACATGACCAAGCCGGGCCTGCCGGTGGTGAACGCCGACGGCACGCCGAAATGGCGCATGGCGCCGTCGCCGGTCGGGCCGTATTGGGAAAAGGGCATGAAAAAGGGCTATCAGGACGTGGGTTCCTGGACCTTCCTCAAGTCCACGCCCGAGAAGCAAAAGCTTGCGGCGTGGCTGTACGCGCAGTTTGTGACCTCGAAAACCGTGTCACTGAAGAAAACCATCGTTGGCCTGACGCCGATTCGTGAGTCCGACATCAACTCCCAGGCCATGACCGACATGGCGCCGAAACTCGGCGGGCTGGTGGAGTTCTACCGCAGCCCGGCGCGGGTGGAGTGGACGCCGACCGGCACCAACGTGCCCGACTACCCACGCCTGGCGCAGTTGTGGTGGAGCAACATCGCCGCAGCGGCCAGTGGCGAGAAAACCCCGCAACAGGCGCTGGATAACCTGGCCAAGGAACAGGACGCGATCATGACGCGCCTGGAGCGTTCCAAGGTGCAGCCGGTGTGCGGCCCAAAAATGAACCCGGAGCGGGATGCGCAGTACTGGTTTGACCAGCCGGGCGCGCCGAAGCCCAAGCTGGCGAATGAGAAGCCCAAAGGGGAGACCGTGGCTTATGGTGATCTGTTGAAGCAGTGGGAGGCGGCGCGTAAGTAATCACTGGTTCATGATGACAAAACGGCACGCTTGCGTGCCGTTTTTCAGGTTTAGAACGATGACTGGTCCGTTTAAGGGGCGTTACTGATAGGCTGGTGGGGTATTGACGACGCCGTAGCCAGCGCCCGATTGCAGATCCCGGATTGTCATATCCCAGGTCGCTCCCTTGGACGTCAGCTGATACACATGATTTCTCCGTAGATAAAGGACGGTATCAGGCGCGTAGCCACTAATGTTCGTCGTCGTGAGTTCTCCGTACTGACAGTCTTGGGTAACGATCAAAACCGTTGCACCAGGCCGGGCGTTTGGAAGAACCCTATAGCGTCCCATCATGGTGGCCAGTAGAGCAATTACAGTCACATCGTTCGCACCGTTGAGGTCACTGGGAATGTCGCCTTGGCTGCCATATATCAAAGTCATTTTGATCATCCTTAATTGAGTGGGCAATTATTCAGACGTTGGTCGGGTTGTCTAGCAAGTCACGGCCTGAATGGACTGAAGGTAAGGCAGGACGAATAGGTTTCATACTGTGAGACTTGACAGTTTTTTATACTGTTTGATAAGTAGAGCAATTTTTTTTATTTCTAAAGAGTTATCGAGTGGGTTCAACTCGCCTGCGGCTGAACCTGCAACTGCCCATCCACATCCTTGACCAGCTCACTGGCCAAAAACAGCGGCGCCAAGCGCTTGTGAAGTTGCGGCTCGACAAACTCCTTCACCGTCTCCAGCACCAATACGCCACTGAGCGGCAGCTCGGCCTTGGTGTATGACAGCCACGCCTTCTTCAACACCATCAACACATCGCTGCCCGCCGTAGAGGCAAAGCGGCGGTGCGTGGGTTTGCCGTCGAAGTTGAAGGTGTGCTGGAACGCGTAGCCGGTTTCGTCACCGTTGGCGGCGCTGCAGCGCACGCAGGTGCATGGGCCATCGCCGAATGCGCTGCGCAGGTAAGCGTTGAAGTCCACCACGGGCTTGAGTGACAGGCGCTTATCGACCTCGAACAGATCCCCAGTCATTTTATCGTCAGTGTTCAACGTCCATTTCCTCGCAGGTTGGCAGGTGTATTTCAAAGCGCGGCACAATAACAGCCACACGGCATTTTGGGGATGATTAGCATAACAATAGATCCCGATATTCTTTTCCAGTCTTAAAATTCGTCGCTAGGCTCTATCACCTTCTCGAAAACGCGGCAGATTCCCATGACTTTCAAGCGTTCCTCCCTGACCCTGTTGGCCGCGTCCCTGGCGGCCGCGAGCGCCTTGCTCAGCCCCGGCGCCCAGGCCGAAGGCAAGATCAGCATTGCACAGCAATTCGGTATCGGTTACCTGATCCTCGACGTGGTGCGCGACCAGCACCTGATCGAAAAACATGGCAAGGAGCAGGGCCTGGATATCAAGGTGGAATGGAACAGCATTTCCGGCGCCACCGCCATGAATGAATCGCTGCTGGCCGGCGCCCTGGATGTGGTCTCGGCGGGTGTGCCGCCGATGCTCACCCTGTGGGACCGCACCAAGGGCAAGCAGAACGTCAAGGCCATCGCCTCCCTGGGTTCGATGCCCAATTACCTGCTGACCAATAACCCCAACGTGAAGACCCTGCAGGACTTCACCGACAAAGACCGCATCGCTGTGCCGGCCGCCGGCGTGGGTTTCCAGTCGCGCACCTTGCAGATAGAGACGGCCAAGCTGTTCGGCGATGCCAATTTCAAGAAGTTCGACGACATCTCCATCAGCCTGGCCCACCCGGATGCCACGGCGGCGTTGATTGCCGGTGGTTCGGAGATCAATTCACACTTCTCCAGCCCGCCGTTTCAGTATCAGGAGTTGTTGAACCCTAACGTGCACAAGGTGCTCAGTTCCTACGACATTCTTGGCGGGCAGGCGTCGTTCAACGTGCTCTACACCACGCAGAAATTTCACGATGACAACCCCAGGACCTACAAGGCGTTTTATGACGCGCTGGCGGAGGCCGAGAAGATCATCAAGGCCGATAAACCTGCGGCCGCCAAGACGTATATTCGCGTAGAGGAATCCAAGCTGCCGCTGGACCTGGTGGAGAAAATCGTCCAGGACCCGGAAATCGACTTCACCATCGTGCCGCAGCGTACGTTTATCTATGCCCAAAAGCTGCAGGAATTGGGCGTGCTGAAGAACAAGGCGGCGAGCTGGAAGGATTACTTCTTTGAAGAAGCCCATGGTGGTGATGGCAGCTGATTTGTAATTGGGAGCCAATGTGGGAGCTGGCTTGCCTGCGATAGCATCAACTCGGTGTACCTGACACACCGAGGTGCCTGCATCGCAGGCAAGCCAGCTCCCACAGTGGATCGTTGTTGTCTATGTGTCAGCGGAAGAATTCGCCCGGCGTAGACTCAAACTGCTGCCGAAACGCATTGATAAACGCCGACGTCGACTCATACCCACACCCCAGCGCCACATCCGTCACCCGCTCGCCTTGCTCCAGCGCGGGCAGGGCGCTGAGCAAGCGCAGGCGCTGACGCCAGGCGCGAAAGGTCAGGCCTGTATCACTCAAAAACAACCGGCTCAGGGTCTTTTCACTGACCCCAAGCTTGTGGCTCCAGTCACCCAGGGTGGTCTGCTGCTCCGGGTGCAGGTTCAGGCTGCGGTAAATCTGCCGCAGCCGTGGGTCATGGGGCAACGGCAGCATCAAATCCACCTGGGGCGCGGCCGCCAGTTGGTCGAGCACCACCTGGGCCAGCCGCCCGTCCGGGCCGTCCTCGGCATACTCCACCGGCAACTCGCTGAAACTGCGGATCAACTCGCGCAACAAACTGCTCACCTCCAGCACCTGGCAACGCTCGGCCGCCCAGGCGGTGACGCTGCAATCGAGGTACAGGCTGCGCATTTCCGTGTGCGGTGAACTGAACACCCTGTGTGGCACGCCCGCCGGAATCCACACGGCGCGCTGGGGCGGGGCGACGAAACGGCCGACACTGGTCTGGATCTCCAGCACCCCCGAAATCGCATACGACAACTGCACCCACGGGTGGCTGTGCCGGCGGGTCAGCGCGCGGTTGGGCAGCGATTCGGTGCGGCCATACACCGGGCGTGGCAGGCTGGAAAGCCCGGGCACACTGCGCCTAACCGTCTTGTCATGTCCTTTAGGCGGCATTTACTGGCTCATTGGCGTTAGTCGGTAACAGGCCGTTAAGTTAGAGTCGCAGCGATGCTCTTGGCAACCCCTGGAAGATTTGCTTATGACCCGCCCGCGTTTTCTACCTGACAACTTCACCCTGACCCTGATCGCCACGGTGATCCTTGCGTCACTGCTGCCGGCCAGCGGCCAGACCGCCGTGGCCTTCGGCTGGGTGACTAACCTGGCCATCGCGCTGCTGTTTTTCCTGCACGGCGCCAAGCTGTCGCGCCAGGCCATCGTCGCTGGTGCCGGGCACTGGCGCCTGCATTTGCTGGTGTTCAGCCTGACTTTTGTGCTGTTCCCATTGTTGGGCCTGGCGCTCAAGCCGCTGCTGTCGCCGCTGATCGGCAACGACCTGTACATGGGCATGCTGTATCTGTGTGCGCTGCCGGCCACGGTGCAATCGGCGATTGCCTTCACCTCGCTGGCCCGCGGCAACATCCCGGCAGCCATCTGCAGCGCGGCGGCCTCCAGCCTGTTCGGCATCTTCCTGACGCCGTTGCTGGTGACCTTGCTGCTTAACGTACACGGCGATGGCGGCTCCACGGTCGATGCCATCCTGAAAATCAGCGTGCAGCTGTTGCTGCCTTTTGTGGCCGGGCAGATCGCCCGGCGCTGGATTGGCGAGTGGGTGGGGCGTAATAAATCCTGGCTGAAGTTCGTCGACCAAGGCTCGATTCTGCTGGTGGTGTATGGCGCGTTCAGCGAAGCGGTCAACGAAGGCATCTGGCACCAGATCCCGTTGTGGGAGCTGGGCGGTCTGGTCGTCGCCTGCTGCGTGTTGCTGGCCTTGGTGCTGGTGGCCTCCGCCGTGCTGGGCAAGGCATTTGGGTTTAACCAGGAAGACCGCATCACCATCTTGTTCTGTGGCTCGAAGAAAAGCCTGGCCACCGGTGTACCGATGGCCCAGGTGCTGTTCGCCGGGGCGACCATGGGCGTGCTGATTTTGCCGTTGATGCTGTTTCACCAGATCCAGTTGATGGTCTGTGCGGCGTTGGCGCAGCGTTATGCCAAGCGCCCGGAAAGCATCCCCGAGATGATGGGCCAGGTCGATCCGTGATCCAGCGCACACCTTGGGAAGATTGACCTCAAGTTAACGCCCGAGCAGACGACTTCCTTATTGAGAGCCCAATAAGGAGTGTCGGCATGAACGTTAAAGGTATTTCGGTATTAACCGGCCTGTTTTGCCTATGGGCGGGAGCCTGTGGTGCCGCGCAGACCATAGGGCAGGGCACCATTCAATTTCGCGGCGCCATCGTCGAACCTGGCTGTGCGACAAATGCGCGCAGTGGCGCGGTGATGGAGTTGACCGGGTGCGCCAGTTCCAATCGCGGCAGTCGCTTCGAGGTGCGCAATATTGCGCCAGTGGCCAGCGTCAACGCCGCCCATGTAAAGCTGGTGGCAGACAGCGGCGATGGGCGTTATTACAACCAGAGTTACTTGCTGGTGGATGCCGCTGGCAAGGCGATCCAGTCGGGCAACTACGTGATTACCATGACCTCGCCCTAAGCCTTCGGGCGACGATCCGCGTCAACAGCGGGCCAAGAAACCTATAGAATGCCCGGCGGCGGCGCTGTTCTGCGCGGCCGTTGGATCATCGCCAGAGTATCTCGCCCGCCAATGAGCATTTCAGCCGCAACGCCCCAAGCCAATTGGCAACCGGTCATCGCCTTGGCGCTGGCCGCCTTTGTGTTCAATACCACCGAATTCGTGCCCGTGGGCCTGCTCAGCGCCATCGGTGCGAGCTTCGACATGCCCATCGCCAACGTCGGCCTGATGCTCACCATCTATGCCTGGATCGTCTCGTTGACCTCGCTGCCGGTAATGCTGCTGACGCGCAACGTCGAGCGGCGAAAATTGCTGATCGTGCTGTTCGGCCTGTTTATCGCCAGCCATATCCTCTCCAGCGTCGCCAACAGTTTTGGCCTGCTGATGGTCAGTCGCATCGGCATTGCGTTGTCCCACGCGCTGTTCTGGTCAATTACCGCGTCCCTGGCCGTGCGCCTGGCGCCGGAAGGCAAGCAGGTGCAAGCCCTTGGGTTATTGGCCACTGGCACGTCCCTGGCGATGGTGTTGGGTATTCCGCTGGGCCGCCTGCTCGGCGAAGCCATGGGCTGGCGCACCACCTTCCTGGTGATCGCCGCGTTCGCTGGCGCGCTGGTGTTCTGGCTGGCGCGCACCTTGCCGCCGCTGCCGAGCCAGAACTCCGGCTCGCTGCGCAGCCTGCCGTTGCTGTTCAAACGCCCGGCACTGGTGGCACTTTACGTACTCACCGCCATGACCGTTACCGCGCAATTCACCGCCTACAGCTACATCGAACCCTTCGTCGAAGGCGTGGCCGGTTTGGGTGGTGGCGCCGTAACCCTGATTTTGCTGGTGTTCGGCGGCGCGGGCATCATCGGCTCGCTGCTGTTCAGCCTGGTACACCGTTTCAACCCGCATATCTTCGTGGTCAGCGCAGTGTTCCTGCTCGCGGCCTGCTTGACCCTGCTGCTGCCCTTGAGCGGCGCCGAGTCGTACCTGGTGATACTGAGCATTTTCTGGGGCATGGCCATCATGGGCTTCGGCCTCGCCATGCAATCGAAGGTGCTGGTGCTGGCCCCCGACGCCACCGACGTGGCCATGGCAATGTTCTCCGGCATCTACAACATCGGCATCGGCGGCGGCGCCCTGATGGGCAGCTGGGTCGGCAGCCACTTCGGCTTCGCCTGGATCGGCGTGGCGGGCGGGGCGTTGGCAGCGGTGGCGTTGATCGGGTATTGCCTGGCGATTCGCAAGTTTGGGACGGGTGTGGTGCGTAGCTGAGGAGTAACGATTGATGATCAAACCTGCTGTTTTCGCGATGCTTGCCAGCGTGTCTGCGCTGTTGCTCAGCCCTTCGAGCGTTGCCGCCAGCTTCGACTGTGGCAAGGCCAAAGCGCCTGACGAAATTGCGATTTGCAAGAACGTCAGCCTCAACGACCAGGACGTGACCATGGCGTTGCTCTACGACCTGAACAAGCACTTCATGGCCATGGGCGGGCGCGGGTCATTGATGGACGGGCAGGCCGAATGGCTCAAACAGCGGCATGCCTGCGGGGCGAAAGTCAGTTGCCTGAGCGCTGCTTATACGCAGCGGATCGGCATGTTGCGCGGGTTCATTGATGAGCGGGTGATGACGAAAGGGCCGTTTTGAGCCAGCAATCCTAGGCAAAAAAGCAACCTGTGGGAGCTGGCTTGTTGTGGCGAGCAGGCTTTTCTGTGGGAGCTGGCTTGCCTG